>JASIGD010000159.1 GCA_030045295.1 Streptosporangiaceae bacterium | reverse complement strand
TGGTGGGCGCTGCCGCTGCTGCTGCAGGGCAAGTACGCGTTCAACTTCCTGCCCTACGTGGAGCAGGCGTCCACCACGACGGGCACCATGTCGGCCGCCGCGGCGCTGCGCGGGGCCGGCAACTGGACCGCCTACCTCAACCTCGGTACGCCGTGGCTGTCCGCGGGCTGGGCCATGGTAGGCACCCCCATGGCGATCATCGCCGGTGCCGTCGCCGCCGCCTGCGGCCTGTACGGGCTGGCGCTGCGGAGCATGCCGGCCGCGGTCTGGCTTCGGCTGTCCGCCGGTCTGGCCGCGGCCGGCGCGCTGGCCGGTTACGGCGGGGCGCTGGGCGGCCCGTTTCACCAGGAGGTCGATCACCTGCTGAACGGCCCGCTGGCCCCGTTCCGGAACGTGTACAAGCTGGAACCGGTCATCGCGGCCGCACTGGCGCTGGGGCTGGCGCACGCGGCCGCGATCTGGCTGGCGAGGACGCGCGGCAGGCAAGCCGCCCCCGTCCAGCGGATATTCACCGTGGAGGCCAGAGCCGTCGCGGGCCTGGTGCTGATCGGGCTCATGCTGCCGTACCTGTCCGGCCAGGTCCTGAACCCCGGCTCGTTTACCGCGATACCGCGCTACTGGTATCAGGTCGCCGCGTTCCTGGCGGCCCGGTCGCCGCTGAACACCGCTCTGGTGGTGCCCGCGGATGCGCACGGTGAGTACCTGTGGGGTGATCCGATCGACGACCCGCTGGTGGCCCTGGCCACATCACCGTGGGCCGAGAGCGCCCTGGTGCCCTACGGCGGCGCGGGATCGCAGATCCTGCTGCAGACGGCGGAGAACGCGATCGAATCGGGCGAACAGGTCAGCGGTCTGGCTGGCTACCTGCAGCGCGCCGGGATCCGCTACATCGTGGTGCGAAACGACCTGGACCCGGGGCAGGTAGGTTACACATCCGCGGCGCTCGTGCACCAGACCCTGGCGTTGTCCGGGTTCACCCGGGTCGCCTCGTTCGGGCCGTCCATCGGCGGCGCTCAGGTCGAACCGCGAGCCACCCGCGCGCAGCAGGCGGCGCTGCCCAGCTACCCGGCGGTCGAGGTCTACGCCGCGGCCGGCGCCGGACCCGCGCCGCCCAGCCCGGTGAGCATCCTGCCCGTCAGCCAGACCGTGCTGGTCAACGGGGGGCCAGACGCGCTGCTGCAGCTCACCGGGCAGCACCTGCTCGGCTCGGGTCAGCCCGCCATCATCGCCGGGGACCCGTTGCCCGTGAGGCCCGCGCAGTGGGCGGTCACCGACGGGCAGCGTCGCGCCGATACGCTGTTCGGCCTGGTCAATTCCAACGTCTCCTACACGTACACCGCGACCGAGACCAACCCGGCCGGCGCGGGGCAGCTCGGCCGGGCAGGCGGCCCGCCGCGGCAGCTGCTGCCGGTGCCGGCCACCGGACACCAGACGGTGGCCGTGCTGTCCGGCGCGGCGAGCGTGACCGTATCGTCCTACGGCTCGTGGATCGCCGACACCCAGCAGGACGACCCGGTGAACGCCTTCGACGGCGACCCGGCGACGGCGTGGGCGGAAGGCAACGAGCGGACGCCGGTCGGACAGTGGATCCAGATCAACTTCACCGGCCAGCTGGACCTGCCGACCAGGATCGGGATTCGGCTGCTGGATGACAGCACCGACCGGGAGATCGCCAGCCTGCTCCGGGTATCCACGGCGGCTGGCAGCACCACCACCAAGATGGCGGCGACCGGCGCGGTCCAGCCGCTGAACGTGGTCCCCGGCCGCACCCGTTGGCTGCGCATCACGATCGCCGGCGCCCAGCGGGTCAGCCTGGGTTACCCGGGGGCGGGGATATCGGACGTGTTGATCCCCGGGGTCCGGGTGACCCGCCTGCTCCAGCCCGCGCAGGATCCGGCCGGCCAGCAGGCGGCCTCGGTCGTCTTCTCGTTCCACCAGCAGGTGCCGTCGCCGTTTGCCTTCGCGGACCCGGATGCCACCGCGCCGATGGCCCGCAGGTTCACCGTCGCCCACCCGGCCACGCTGCGGTTGCAGGCGTCCGCGCTCGCCGTGCCCGGCGCCGGGCTGGATGCGCTACTTGACCAGATCAGCCCGCCTGGCCCGGGCCTGCTGCAGGTCAGCGTGGCCTCGACACCGGGCGCGCAGCCCGCCGGGTTCCCGGCGAGCCTGATCAGCGGATCGGGGGGCACGCCATGGACCGCCGACACAGCCGACCCGGTCATCCACCTGAGCTGGCAGGGCCAGCGCCGCATCGCGTCGATGATCGTGCGGCCGGCCGCGGGCCTGCCGTCCAGGCCGCTGAGCGTAAAGATCACCAGCCCGGACGGCACCCGGCAGGCGAGCATCGGGGCCGGCGGCCTGGTCAGGTTCTCCAGCCCGCTGACCACCGACCGGATCGACGTGTCCTTCCCGCGGGTGCGCACGGCCACCGTAGTCACCTCGACGGGCCAGCTGGAGACGGTCCCCGTCAGGCTGTCGCAGCTGTCGGTGCCCGCGCTGGCGGGCCTGCGCGCGGTCACGCCGGACGACCAGGCGAGGTTCACCCTCGCGTGTGGCCAGGGTCCGGCCCTGACCGTGGACGGGCGGGCTTACCCGACGTCGGTCAGCGGCACGATCGGCGAGCTGAGCCAGTACCTCCCGCTGCAGGTGCGGCTGTGCTCGCCGGGGGGCACGCTGAGCTTCGGCGCGGGGACGCATACGCTGACGGCGGCGACGCCCGGCACGTTCGCGGTCACCGACCTCAGCCTGACCAGCGTCAACGCTTCCGCAGCCGGGTCCGGCACCTCCCGCGCCGTGACCATCAGCAGCTGGCAGCCGGACCAGCGCCGTCTCAGCATCGGCCCGGGAGCAGCCTCCTACCTGGAGGTCCACGGCAACTACAACGCCGGCTGGGCCGCCACGCTGAACGGGCGGGAGCTCACGCCGGTACGCCTCGACGGCTGGCAGCAAGGCTTCATCGTGCCGGCCGGGCCGGGCGGCACGATCGCGCTCAGTTTCCGGCCGGCCTCGGCGTACCACATCGCCTTGGTCATCTCGGGGCTCGCCGTCGCCTTTCTGCTCGCCATCACGGCGTGGTCCTGCACCGGACGCCGCCGTCGCGGGGCCGGGCGAGACGGGGACGGGGACCCCCGGCTGGCGGTGCCGGGCGGCTGGTCGTCACCGCCGCC
>JASIGD010000158.1 GCA_030045295.1 Streptosporangiaceae bacterium | reverse complement strand
GCCACCGGCACCGCGCGGGCGGCCCAGCCGACGGCGCGCCGCAGCGGCCGGGGCATCCAGTCGAGCAGGCCGGGCAGCGCCGGATCGACGAGCACCAGCCCGGCGACCGAGGCCGGATGGTAAGCGGCCAGCACCAGGGCGAGCAGGCCGCCGTAGCTGTGCCCGGCCACGACGCACGGTCCCCCGCTGACCGCGCTGATCAGCCGGGACAGGTCAGCCACGGACCGTTCGGCAGAAGGGGTTTTGGTATCGGGGTCGCTGTCGCCCAGCCCGGCGCGGTCATAAGCCACCGCGTGCGCGCGGCCCGCCAGGGCGGCGAGTACCGGTCCCCACGACAGGGCCGTGTCGTTCCGGCCCGCGATCAGGATTACCGTCGCGGTACCGGTCCCGGACTCAACCCAGCGCAGCATCCGGCCCCCGTCCCCCTGCCCCGTCATGGGGGTCTGCCCTCGGGCCACGGGCGCGATCTCCCGCAGCGCCGCGATGACCCGGTCGGTCATCGCCCGGACTCGGCCAGGTGCGTCCTGATGACGGATTCGAAGTCGGGGTCCGGGGCCAGGCCCAGCCGGGCGGCCCGGTCGGCGCGGACCCGGGCGGGCCAGGTGGCCACCATCCGAGCCACCGCGGGATCGGGCACCCAGTCGATCAGCGCGCTGGCCGGCGGGCCGGCCACCCGCTCCAACGCGGCGGCCATGTCCGCGACGGTCAGGGTGAGCGCGGGCATGGTGACCGCGCTGCGGCCGCCCCAGGCCTGGTCGGAGGACGTGGCGGCGCACAGCAGCGCGCCGATGGCCTTGGCCGGCGAGGCGAGCGCGACCTCGGTACCCGGGTCGACCGGGCAGACGGCGCGCTGCCCGGCCAGCGGTTCCCGGATGATGCTCGACAAGAAGCCCGAGGCCGCGGCGTTCGGACGGCCCGGGCGCACGCTGACGGTCATGAGGCGGACGGCCCGCCCGTTCAGAAATCCCTTGCGCGTGTAGTCGGCCAGCAGGTACTCGCAGCAGGCCTTCTGCGTTCCGTAGCTGGTCTGCGGATTGGGCCGGGTGTCATCCTCGATGACCGGCGGGAGCGGCTGCTCCGCCGACCCGCCGAACACGGCGACCGAACTCGAGAAGACCACCACGGGGCTGGTCCCCAGCGCGGCGCAGGACGCGAGCAGGCTCATCGTGCCGTACAGGTTCACCCGCATGCCGAGGAGGAAGTCGGCCTCGCATTCGCCGCTGACCGCCGCGGCCAGGTGGAAGACCACCTCGGCGCCGGCCAGCGCGTCCCTCGCGGCACCGCCGGGACCGAGCAGCCCGAGCAGGTCACCGCTGACCACGCTCACCCGCGCGTCGGCCGCGAGGTCGGGCGGAACCGGCGCACGATCAATGAGCGTCACCCGAGACAGCGGGCGGGGCTGGCCGCCCGCCACCGGCAGCGACCGCGCGGCCAGGAGTTCGCGGGCCAGCCGCGCGCCGAGGAATCCGGCGCCCCCGGTCACCACGACGTGCACCACGGCATCCTACGTGCCTGGTCCCCGCCGCTCACCGACCGGGTCCCGGGGGGCCGGGTGGCTGCGGGCGGAGCGGGCTACCTGCTGGAGATCTTGGTCCCCATCAGGCGGCGCAGCCGCAGGATCTCGGTGTCCCGCGCCTGCAGCACTGGTTCGATGACGTTCATGGCGGCGTGGACGGCCGCCTCTAGATCGCCGGCGATGCCGTAGCGCAGGAAGCTACGCGCCAGCGCCCGCTGGAGCAGTTGCGCGGTGACGGCCAGCAGGTCTACCGGATCTTGGCGCGGCCCGGGTTCCCCGGTCACGCCGTCGCGGTTGGCGCGGCCCGCGGGGCGGCGCGGGCTCGCCCGCCGCGGTCGACCGGACAGGGCGGTCCGGCGCCTGGGTGGCGGCGGAGGCACGTCCGGCTCGTCGCTGTCCGGCACGCAGAACAACGGAGTCATTACCCATGGCTGCGGCGCCGGTGGGGCGGCACGCCGCTTTGGTATGGTCGGCTCCGGGAGCATCGGCGTGACCTTCCTGTCAGGATTGTCTTCACAGCGCTGATGCTCCCCCTTTAGTGCCCTCATGTCACAGATGTCCAGGTCACACGGCGTGTCATTAGTACTCCGCAGCGTCCAGTCGCCGCTGATGAGGCCGAGTCTCGGCTACGCCGCGCGGCGGGTGAGCACCAGGCGCGACAATGGGACTGGCGAGTGGAGGTTACCTGTGCCGGATAAGTGGCTGACGTTCGACTGCTACGGAACGATCGCGGACTGGAACACCAGCATGCGCGGGGCGCTGGCGCCGGTCGCGGGAGGGGACGTCGACCGGCTGCTCGCCGCCTACCACCGGGCGGAGCTTGAGCTTGAGGCCGGTCCCGGCTGGATGCCGTACCGCGAGGTCCTTACCGCGGGGCTGGCCTGGGCGGCAGAGCGCGAGGGCATCAAGCTGCCGGCGGGCGGTGATGAGGCGTTCGTCCGGGCCTGGCCGGACATGCCGGTATTCGAGGACGCGGGTCCCGCCCTGACCGCGCTGCGCGAGCAGGGCTGGCGGCTGGCCATCCTGACGAACTGCGACGACGACCTTTTCGCCACCACCAGGCCGCGGTTGCCGGTGTCCTTTGACATGTGGGTGACGGCGCAGGAGGTGGGCAGCTACAAGCCAGACCTCGGGCACTTCCGGAGTTTTGCCGACCAGACCGAGGTCACGAAGGCGAACTGGATTCACGTGGCGAATAGCTGGGTGTACGACATCCTGCCCGCGGCCCGGATGGGGCTCCGCTCGGTCTGGGTCGACCGCGATAGCACCGGGCATCCCGCCAAGCTAGCCGAGCGGCGCATCACCGCCATGCGCAGGCTCCCGGAGGCGGTCGCCGACGTCAACGCCATCGTGCCCCGATGACGCTGGGCTCAGGGGCTGAGCGGGCCGTCGAAGGCGGAGCTGTCGCTGGCGCAGCTCGCCGCGGCGGTGATGCCGCCGTTCGACTGGGCCAGCTTGCTGATACCCGAGCTGGAGGCGCCCGGGCTGGCCGAGGCTGACGGCTGAGCGCCGGACGACTGACCCGATGGCGTGGCCGACGGGGTAGCACCGGCCTGCGGCGCCAGCCCGGAGAAGTCCGAACCCAGGATCAGCTCGACGGTGCCGGGCGTAAGGCTGCTGTCCTGCAGGTCGGTGACGTTGCTCAGTTCCTTCTTGAGCGTGTTCACCATGGCCAGGTCCGCGGCGGAAGCGTACTCGATCACCGAGTTGGTGTAGGCGAAGCTCGCCGCGTTGCCGGTGCCGGTCACGTGGAAGCCCCGGCTGGTCAGCCCGGCCGCCGCCTGGCCGGCGATGCCGGCCACACCGGAGCCGTTCAGCACCTTGACCTCGACCTTGGACGGGCTCACGGTGGTTACTTGCGCTCCTCCGGACGCGGGCGTGCGCGACACCTTCGGCAGCTTCACGTCGTGGGCGATGGCGGAGAACACCGTGTCGGCCTGGGGCTGGGCGAACTCGACGCGGTCCGGGTTGGCCGGCCACGGCTGGTTCGGCGCGGTGATGAACTGGACATCCTTGCTGGACAAGTCGTGCAGGCTCTCGCCGATATCGACCAGGTCGGACACTGACATGCCGCTGTCGGTCGTCATCGAGGCGGCGGCGTCGGTGACCACGTCCAGCAGCCGGAGCGGGTTCGACAGCAGGCCGCTATCCAGGACTCCCTTCACCACCTGCGCGGACATGTACTGGTCCCGCTGGATCCGTTCCAGGTCCGACCCGGTGCCGATGTCTTCGCGGGTGCGCCAGAAGGCCAGGGCCTGGATTCCGTTGATGTGATGCTCGCCCGCCGTCAGGTTCAGGCCGGATACGGGGTCGTTTACCGTGAACGGCACGCACACGTTGACGCCGCCGAGATCGTCCACCACTTTGACGAAGCCGAGCATGCCGATCCCGATGAAATGGTTAATGTAAATGCCGGTAACTTGCTCGACCGTCTTCCACAGGCACCCCGGGCCGCCGATCTGAAGCAGCGAGTTGATGATGATGTAGGAATTCGGGTCGGCCTGCTGGCCCGTATAACCGGGGCCGCTGTCGCACTGGTACGTCGGCACCATAGTGTCGCGCGGGATGCTCAACACGGTGACCTCATGCCGGCCGGGCGAGATGTGCACGACCATGATCGTGTCGGTGTTGTCGCCCTGGTCATCGCCGGTACGCAGGATGTACTGCTCGTGCCGGTCCAGCCCTTTCCGGCTGTCGTCGCCGTACACCAAGATGTTCATCGAGGAAGTGCTGTACTGCGGCGGGCGCTGGCCGAGTTCGGTCGAGGGTACGGAGACCCTGGTGATGCTGTCGTACACCGCCCGGTATTTCAGATACGCGGTGAGGGTTCCCGCCACGACGATGCCGACCGCGCCGACCGCAACCCAGCGGAGAATATGCCGCTTGCCATTTCGCGGCTGCCTCCGCATGGCTGACCTCCCGCTGCGACTGGGTACGCCAGTCCCCTGCCCAACGGACAAAACACTCCCCTAGTTCCCGGAATGTTACCCAGCACCGCAGGTCTAAATCCGCACCAGACGGCATAACTTAAGCAGTCGGTAAGGGACTCAGCCGCCGGAAAGCGATCAGGCCGCGGGGACCGCCGAAAGCCGGCGCAGCGCCGCCCGGACCACCTCGGGCTCGGTCGTGGTCCAGAACGGCGGCAGCGACGCGCGGAGGAAGTCGCCGTAGCGCGCCGTCATCAGCCGGGGATCAAGCACCGCGACCACCCCGCGGTCGGTCATCGTGCGCA
>JASIGD010000157.1 GCA_030045295.1 Streptosporangiaceae bacterium | reverse complement strand
AAAAAAATCAACGGCGGCGGGCGTAGGCGACGTTGATGACCGCGATGGCGGTCCAGATCAGCAGCACCATGATGGCCTGCGCGCCGGGTGCAGGGTTGCTGGCGTGGGCCACGACCGCCGTCGCGGCCACGCCCATGCCCATCGACCCGAGAGCGATGAACGTGGCCGCCACGCTGCGGTGCGCGGGCCACGGCGGGATCGGCGCCGGCGATGTCGGTGGAGGCGGCTGATAGTACGCAGGCGGTGCCTGGTACCCGGGCGACGGCTGGTACCCAGGCGGTGCCTGGTATCCCTGCGGCGGCTGGTATCCGGGCGGCGGCTGGTACGCAGGCGTTGCCTGGAACCCAAGTGCCGGCTGATACCCAGGTACCGGCTGGTAGCCCGGCGGCGGCATCTCATACCCCGGCTGGGGTGCCTGGTTCCCGAAAGCCTGGCCGCCGGGAGCCTGGCCGCCGGGAGCCTGGTGAGGCGGAACCGGTTGCGGCTCGAGCTGGCCGAGCCGTGCGTCTATCCGTTTGTCGATTTCCTCGCCGATCCGCTCGACCAGTCCCTCGGCCACCACGTCGTCGTACCCGGGTCCCAGGTCGTGGTGCGCCGCCACCGAGGCGCGGATCTCCGCCTCGTGGTCGCTGCTCATGTGCGCACGGTACAGCCTGTCGCGTGCGGTCACAAATGTGGTCAGTTGCGGCGGGCGTGGGCGATGTTGATGGCCCCGATGACGATCCAGATCAGCGCCACGAGCACGCCCTGGCCGAAGTTGACGGTCCCCGCCGGGTTGTCACCGGGGTGCAGCACGGCGACCGTAGCCCCGATGGCCAGGCCCATCGAACCGAGCGCCAGGAACACGGTTCCCGCTCCCAGCCTGCCCGGAGCCGGGGTGCGGCGCATCCGCGGTGCCGGGGCCTGCAGGTAGCCGAACATCCTGGCGTCTATCCGCTTGTCGATTTCCTCGCCGATCCGCTCGACCAGGCCCTCGGCCACGGCCCCGTCGTAGCCCGAGCCGAGATCCCGGTGCGCGGCCGCCGAGGCCTGGACTTCTTCCCTGATGCCCACACCGTCACGGTATCGGCCGGCGGCGCGGAAGACATTGGGGCTAGCACCCCGTTATCGCCTCGTGCCTGCCCCCGCCCGGACGCCAGCCCGAGCGCCGTGCTCGGTTCGGCCCACGGGTTTCGTGCTGGCACACTGGGGGAGTGCCAGAGATCCGTCCTCCGCAAAGCCCGGCTGGGCAGGAACGCCCGGACGAGCCGTGCGTCCTGCTCAAGCTGGGCGAGATCGTGCTCAAGGGGCGGAACAGGCAGCAGTTCGAGCACATCCTGCACGGCAACATCCGGGCGGCAGTGCGCGAGCTGGGCATACCGGTCGACCTGCGGCAGCGAGAAGGGGTCATCGTGCTGCGCGTCGCCGACGGTCATCAGCGCGGCGAAGCCGGCTGGGCGGAGGCCGCGGGCCAGATCGCGGAGCGGGTCCGGGACGTGCCGGGCATCGTCACGGTGTGCCAGCCGCTCGCGGTGGCGAAGACGCCCGAAGCGGTCGCCGCCGCCGCGGTGGCGCTGACCGCGAAGAAACCAGGGCCGTTCGCGGTGCGGGCGCGCCGCAGGGACAAGCGCTTCCCGCTGACGTCCGGACAGCTGGCCGTGCTGGTCGGGCGGGAAATCCAGGAGGCGCACGGGCTGGCGGTCAACCTCTCCCACCCCGATACCACGGTGTTCATCGAGGTGGACGCCGATGAGGTCTTCGTGTTCACCGAAGTCCTGCCCGGCCAGGGCGGCCTGCCGGTCGGGATGAGCGGCCGCGGCGTCGCGCTCATGTCGGGCGGCATCGATTCGCCGGTGGCCGCGTACCGGATGATGCGGCGCGGCCTGCGCTGCTTTTTCTTGCATTTCTCCGGCATGCCGCTGACCGGTCCCGAGTCGATCTACAAGGCCTACGCGCTGGTCCGCGGGCTGGACCGGTTCCAGGGCGGGTCACGGCTGTTCGTGGTGCCGTTCGGCAAGGCTCAGCAGGCCCTGGCGTCTTCCGGCGCGGACCGGCTGCAGATCGTGGCGCAGCGGCGGCTGATGCTCAAGACCGGTGAGGCGCTCGCCCGGCGCCTCGGCGGTACCGCGCTGATCACCGGCGACTCGCTCGGCCAGGTGAGCAGCCAGACGCTGGCCAACATCACCGCGCTCGACGACGCCGTCAAGCTGCCGATCCTGCGCCCGCTGATCGGCTGGGACAAGACCGAGATCATGGCCGAGGCCCGCCGCATCCGCACCCTGGCCATCTCCGAACTGCCCGACCAGGACTGCTGCACGCTGCTCACCCCGCGCCGGGTGGAGACCCGCGCCCGCATCGACGACCTGCGCCGCATCGAAGGCCGCCTCGACGCCGAGGACCTGGCCGAGGAACTGGCCCTAGGTGCCCAGGAGTACCGCCAGTTAAAACCCTTTTATCCCGAACGAACGGTGGTATCACCCGTCCGCTCTCGTCCCACGCACTCAACCACATCGTTGGCCCCGTGAGGTGGTTAGAACGACATCGTTGGCCCCCTGATGTGGTTGGGACGGCTTCAGGCCAGGGCTGGCTGGGGGGCCAATGAGGGGGCCGGGGTCAGCGTGCGGCCTACTAGCGGGGAGAGGTGGGCGGCCACGCTGGCCAGCTCGCGCAGGTCGGATTCCACCAGCGCCTGCGGGCCGTCGCACAGCGCGCTTTCCGGGTGCGGGTGCACGTCCACGATGATGCCGTCAGCTCCCACCGCGATCGCGGCCCGCGACAGTGGCACGACCAGGTCGCGGCGGCCGCCGGAATGTGAGGGATCCACGATCACGGGCAGGTGCGACAACCGCTGCGCGACCGGGACCGCGCTGATGTCAAGGGTGTTCCTGGTGGCGTTCTCGAAGGTGCGGATGCCCCGCTCGCACAGCACGATGTCGAGGTTGCCGCGCTGGGCGATGTACTCGGCGGCCATCAGCCACTCTTCGATGGTGGCGTTCATGCCGCGCTTCAGCATGACCGGCTTGCCCACGCTGCCGACCGCCTGCAGCAGCGGGAAGTTCTGCATGTTACGGGTGCCGACCTGCAGCATGTCCGCGTAGCTGGCCACTAGGTCCACGTCGCCGGGATCGACCACCTCGGTCACGACCGGCAGGCCGGTCTGCGCACGTACGTCCGCCAGGATCTGCAGCCCGGCCTCGCCAAGCCCTTGGAACGCGTACGGCGAACTTCGCGGCTTGTACGCACCGCCGCGCAGCAGCGACGCGCCGGCAGCCTTGGCCATCAGCGCGGACGCCAGCGTCTGCTCGGCCGTCTCGACGGCGCAGGGTCCGGCGATGACGGTCAGCGTGTCCGGGCCGATCGGCACGCCAGCCACCCTGATGACCGAGCGTTCCCGGTGGTGCTCCCTGCTCACCAGCTTGTACGGCGCGGTGATCCGCACCACGTCGCTCACCCCGGGCATGCCGCGCAGGTTCAGCGTGTCCAGCTGATCGATATCGCCGACCAGGCCGACGATCGTCCGGGACACGCCCCGGCTGACGAACGCGTCACCGCCCGCCCCGCGGACCAGGGCAACGATCCCATCGACTTCTGTTTCACCGGCGTCCGCCGCCATCACCACGACCATGTCAACCCGCCTCCAGTTTGTCGTCACGCATAAAGAGAGCCCCGGGCCTGTGGCCCGGGGCTCTCGCTAGGTCGCTTCCGTCAGCGCAAGGTCTGGCAGGCGACCGTCCGGGAACCGGGCCGGTAGCCAAACCAAAACCAGAACTGCTGGCGCATGCCGGACAGCCTAGCGCATGCCCCGGCAAGACGGGCGCCCCGCTCCACGATTGTGACCGGACCGGAGCGCCTGGGCCGTCAGAAGCCGCCCTGGTTGCCAGCGATGACGTACAGGGTGATGGTGCTGCCCCGCGGCGCCTGGCCAGTCGGGCTGTAGTACCACACGCGGTTGCCCGACTGCCCGAATGCCTGCACCTGAACCTGGAATCCCGCGGCCTGGAGCATCCGCGTTGCCTGCCGGACCGACATGCCTATCGGGTCGGGAATATTGACCTCGGCGGGACCCGCCGAGACGTCGATGGTCACGCTCTCGCCCTGCCGGTACGACGAGCCGGGCGCGGGCTGCTGGCCGGTGATCGTGCCCGGCGACGCCTGGCTATTCGGGTCCTGCTGCTGTTGCAGGTTAGCGTCGTGCTGACCTGCCCACTGCTGCGCCGCCTGCAGGTTCATGCCGACGAAATTGGGCAGCGTCAGGCCTTCGGAGACCAGGACGGCGACGGTCTTGGTCTGCGGCCAGGACGTACCCGCTCCCGGGTTGCTGCCGATCACGGCGCCGACGGGAGCGCCGGAGCCGACCTTGTCGACGGTGGGGACCAGGTGCACGCGCCGCAAGGCGGCCTCAGCCGCGGAAAGCGTATCGTTTTTGACGTCGGGCACCGTGGAGGTGAACGGCCCGGCCGAGATGAGGATCGCGACGGCCGCCCCCTTTACCGCCCGGGCGGAGGGCCTGGTGCCGGCCACCAGGCCCTTGGGTACCTCGTTGCTATGTACCGGCGCGCCCCTGGTGACGGTAAAGCCGTTGGCGGTCAGCGCCGCGGTCGCCCTGGCGAGGGTATCGCCTGCCACCGAGGGCACCTGAGCGTACCGCCCGGCAGCGAGCCACCAGCCGCCGAGCCCGAGCCCGAGCCCGAGCACCACGATCAGCGCGATGATCGCGAGCCGCGGGCTGAACAGCCAGCGCTGCAGGAACGGCTCGCGGCCGCCCGCGTAGCGCCGGTCCTGCTCGCGGTCGACGATGAGCGTGTGCGAGCCTGCGTTATCGCGGGCACCCGTCCCGAACTGGCTGGTACCCCACTGGTCCGCGCCCCACTGGCCACCGCCGGGCCGGCCGGTCCCCGGGCCGTTGGCGGGAGGCATCATCGCGCCGCCGGTCCACCACTCGTTGGCACCCGACTCGCGTGCGCCGGCCGGCGTGGCGGTCTCCTGCCGCGCCCACCACCCGTTCGTGGCCGCGGGCGTACTCAGGTCGAGCCAAGGCGCTTCTGACAAGCCCTGGGCACCGGCGCCCGTCATGCCGGTGAGCCCGCTCGGCTCGCGCTGGCCCTGCCTGACCCGGCGGACCGCTCTCGCGAACTCGCCGGCGTCCGCGGGGCGCAGCGCCGGGTCCCGGCGGGTGGCCGCGAGCACGAGCTGGTCGACCGCCGCGGGTATGCCGGGCACCAGCGCAGAAGGAGCCGGGACATCCTGGTTGACGTGCTGGTAGGCGACCGACAGCGGCGTGTCGCCGGTAAACGGGGGGTGGCCGGTGAGCAGCTCGAAGAGGACCACGCCCGCCGAGTACACATCTGAGCGCGGGTCCGAGCTGTCGCCGGTCACCTGCTCAGGCGGCAGGTAGGCGACCGTGCCTATGAGCAGGCCGGCCCTGGTGCTGCCGACCGCCGCATGCGCTCGGGCCAGGCCGAAATCAGCCACCTTGATCCGGCCGTCGGCGGTCAGCAGGACGTTCTCCGGCTTGACGTCCCGATGCACGATGCCGGACGCGTGCGCGGCCGCGAGGCCGTCCAGCACACCGGCCATGATGTCGAGCGCCGCAGCCGGGGAGAACCGGCCGCGCTCGCGGAGCACCTCTTTGAGCGTGCGTCCGGGCACGTACTCCATCGCCAGGTAAAGGAACGGCCCGTCAGCGCCCTGATCGAAGACCGCGACCACGTTCTGGTGCGACAGCCGCGCTACCGACTTGGCCTCGCCGATGAACCTGCGGACGAAATCGGCGTCCCTGGCCAGTTCGGCGTGCATGACCTTGAGGGCCACGTCGCGGTCCAGCCTGGTATCCGTGGCCAGGTAGACAGTGGCCATCCCGCCGTGCGCGATGCGCGTCGTCACGGCGTAACGCCCGTCAAGCACGCGCCCGACGAGCGGGTCGGCCAGCGTGTCGTCCATCGCGATGATTTTACGGTTCTTTGGCCTGTGCGGAGTCGTTAATCATGGTCTCCCGCCCCGCCACGGGACGCCGCGCAGCCGACGAAGGCGGGTACCACCGTCCGTTCGGGTCAAAAATACGGGGACCCGGCCGGGCAACCGGGCGAGCCGGACCTGCGCGGCGAAAGGCCGCGCGTAGCCTGGGTCACTGTGGCGGGTCGCGGGAGGGTCGTCGTCGCGGGCGCCGGGCTGGCCGGCCTGCGCACCACGGAGGAACTCAGAGCGCGCGGCTACACCGGCCAGATCATCCTGATCGGCGCGGAGGCGCGTCCGCCCTACGACCGGCCGCCGCTGTCGAAGAAGGTCCTGACCGAGGGGGTTGACCCCTCGCTGCGGGCCGACTTCGGCGCGCTGGACGTGGACTTCCGCCCCAGCGAGCCCGCCACGGGACTGGACCAGGGCGCCGTGCTGACACATCGCGGTGAATACCCGTTTGATCAGGCAGTCCTCGCCACCGGCGCGCTGCCCGTGGCTCTCCCGGGGACCGGGCCGCAGCGGTTGTTGCGCAGCTACGATGACGCGCTGGCGCTGCGCGCCTTGCTCCGGCCGGGGCTGCGGCTGACCATCGTGGGGGCCGGCTGGATCGGCGCGGAACTGGCGACGGCCGCGGCCTCGCGCGGCTGCGAGGTCACGGTGGTCGAGGCGGGGCCCGCCCCGCTCGCCTCGGCCGTCGGCGCGCCGGTAGGAGCGCAGACCGCGCGGTGGTACGCCGACGCGGGGGTGCAGCTGCGGGTCGGCGTCGCGGTGGAGTCGGTGCAGCCGGGCGGGCTCGCGCTGGCCGGCGGCGGCTGGATCGGCGCCGACGAGATCGTCACCGCTATCGGGGTCCGGCCGGCCACCCGATGGCTGGAGGGTTCGGGCCTGCGGCTGGAGAACGGCGTGGCCGTCGACGCCGGCCTGCGGACCTCGCTGCCCGGTGTCTACGCGGCGGGGGACTGCGCGGCGTTCGAGTCGCGGCGGTTCAGGCGGCGGCTGCGGTTCGAGCACTGGGACGTGGCCCTGCGCGCGCCCGAGGTGGTGGCGGCCAACGTGCTCGGCGGCGACGCGGTATACGACCCGGTGCCGTACTTCTGGTCCGAGCAGTTCGGCCGCATGGTCCAGTACGTGGGATACCACGGCGACGCCGAGCGTCTGGTCTGGCGGGGCGACCCGGCCGGGCCGACATGGGCGGCATGCTGGCTCGCCGTAGGTCGGCTGGTGGCGATCTTGACCGTGGACCGGCCCCGTGACCTGCAGCAAGGCCGCAGGGTCATCGCCTCGGCCGAGCCCGTTGACGCGGCCCGCCTCAGCGACCCTGCCGTCCCGGTCAAAGAAGCCGTGGCCGCCTGACGGACCCTGCCCGTGCCCGAAACCGGCCTGCACCGTCGTGGTCCCTGCCCACCCGCGGGTTTGGAGGACCCGCGGGAGTGGGACATTGGACTCGTGGCACAGATCGACCCCACGACCGACGCTCTAGTCGGCGAATGGCTGTCACTCCCCGAAGTAGCCGACCTGCTCGGCATCCCAGCCGGGCGAGTGAAGCAGCTCCTCCGCGACCGGAAGCTCCTGGCCGTGACCCGTCGGGCAGGGACGGTCGCGGTGCCGGCCGCCTTCCTTGACGGCCACCACATCGTCAAGGGCTTGTGCGGGACCCTCACCTTGCTCTTCGACTGCGGGTTCGACGAGCTGGAGGCGCTCCGCTGGCTTTTCACGGCCGATGACACGCTGCCCGGCACGCCGATCGACGCGATCGTCGAGCACCGCGGAACCGAGGTGAACCGGCGGGCTCAGGCCCTGGCGTTCTAGAAGCGGCTAGGCTGGCCGCATGCCGCCGAGCCCGCCGCGCACGCGGCGAACCGCGGGCGCGACGCCGAGACCTGCCGTCGGCCAGCCGTGCCTGCCGCATCCTCCGCTGATCCGCGACCTGCTCGCGGCCGGCCGCCAGGCGTTCTCGTTCGAGTTCATGCCGCCGAAGACCGAGGCGGAGGAAAGCCAGCTGTGGCGGGCGATCAGGCAGCTGGAGCCGCTGCGGCCCACGTTCGTGTCCGTGACCTACGGGGCCGGCGGGTCGACGAGGGACCGGACGGTCAGGGTGACGGGCCGGATCGCCGCGGAGACCACGCTGACGCCGGTGGGGCACCTCACCGCGGTGAACCACTCGGTGACCGAGCTCAGGCAGGTGATCGGGTCGTACGCGGCGGTCGGGGTGCGCAACGTGCTCGCGCTGAGAGGCGACCCGCCCGGCGACCCGAACGCCGACTGGGTCCCCCACCCGGACGGCCTCAGCTACGCGGCGGACCTGGTCCGCCTGGTCAGGTCGGTCGGCGACTTCTGCGTCGGGGTGGCCGCGTTTCCCGAGAAGCACCCGCGGTCGCCCGATCCCGACACGGACGTGCGCTATTTCGTGGCCAAGTGCCGGGCCGGCGCGGACTTCGCGATCACCAACATGTTCTTCTACCCCGACGATTACCTGCGCCTGCGGGACCGGGTGGCGGCCCAGCGCTGTGACGTGCC
>JASIGD010000156.1 GCA_030045295.1 Streptosporangiaceae bacterium | reverse complement strand
CCGGACCGGCACGCCACGTCGCTGCCGCGCACGTCGCGCAGGTCGCCACGGACCAGCCCGGCGCCGGCCCCGAGGCAGACAAGCCCGGCCGCGCGCATCCGCCGCTCGCGGGCGGGCTGCGCGTCCGCCAGTGCCAGGAACCCGGCGATCTCCGCCGGGCTGTAGGGCTGCTTGGCCCGCTCCCGGGGCAGCGGCAGGTCCGCCGGATAGAACTGGGGCACCACGCGACGGCCGATGAACCGCAGGTTCGTGCGCAGCGTGCGGCGCGCCGCGCCCGACAGCCCCGGCGCGCACCGGGTGAACCGCTCGGCTGTCGACGGGTGCAGCAGCACCTCCGGCGCCGCGTCCAGCCCCAGCCCGATGCCATAGTCGGCGAGCTTGCCCGCCGCCCACAGCAGGTTCTTCGCCCGTTCGCGGCCCTCCGGCCCGGTCCTGGTGATCACGTCCCGGGCGAACGCCGCCGCCTGCGGCGACACCGACGACGGCCGCCACCGCCCGATATAGGCGGCAACATCAGCATTCACCACCATATCCATGCAGCACTTATACTTAACGGAATGCGCCAGATGCGGGATGCCGGCTGCGACAATGACAGCGTGTCGCCCACCCCGGCCCAGCAGGCCCGCGCCGCGGCCATCGCCGCCGAGATCACCGTCCGCCCCGCCGGCACCGCCTTCGCCCTGCCCGGCACCGTCGCCGACCGGATGACCCGCTGCGGATACCCCGGCTGCCGCTGCCGCGCCGACCCGCCCCGCAAGCACGGCCCCTACCACCAGTGGACCCGCAAGAAAAACGGCAAGACCGCCACCCGGATCCTCAGCGACGACCAGCTCGCCGACTACGGACCCTGGTTCGACAACCACAAACGGCTCCGCGAACTGGTGGCCGAACTCGAAGACCTCAGCCTCGCCGTCGCCGAAGCCGACCCCCGCTGGAACCGCTAACCCGCACCGCCCAGGCAGACATGGTCCGCCTGACACCACGGAACCGGAACAGAGGCATCCAAATCGCGTGGACAGCGCCCTCTTAACCTGTGGGCCGCCCTCCACCCGGCCCCGTCTGCCCAGCTCAAGGCCAAACGTGAAGACGTCACCGAAGGTCAAAGGCTAGTTTCAGGCACTGGGCAGGCCGTTTTCCGATCGAAGTGCAGCAACGGCGCTCACGTGCCGAGTCAGCTTCCGAGCCTCTTGAGCGCGTCACGAGTCGCGGCTGAGGATCTGCGCTGACCACGAGGAGGACAGCCAGTCTGAGGAGGCCGCGGAGTAGGCCGGCCGCCATCCGCGGTCGGCGATCTCGACGACGAGCCCTAGCGGCCGGTCCGGGAGACCCAACACGCTGACCGCAACCCGGCATCGGCTAGGTCACCCGGTCTCGCGGCGGCTGCGCGCTAGTTCCTCCGCGTCCTCCCGCACCAGGGGGTCGCCCGCCAGTGCCGCCCGGAACGAGTCGCCGGACAGCTGGAGCAGTTCGCCGTCCGTCGTCGCCACCACCGTCGACGTGCGAACGCCGCTGCCGAGGACGGCGATCTCGCCGAGCGTGTCCCCGGCCGACAGTGTGGCCACGTGGCGGCCGTCCGTCTCGACGCGGTAGCTGCCCGAGGCGATGAAGTAGACGCAGTCCCCCGGCTCGCCCTGCCGGACGATCACGGTGCTGGCGGAGACCGGCACTGGCTCGACGAGGTCGGCCATGCGGTCCAGGACGTGCACTGGCAGCGGGACGAGCAGCCGTGTCTCGCGGAGGACCGCGAGCTGGCGCGCGTTTGCCGGCTCGACACCGGGCCCGCCGCGGACGAACCCGGTGCGGAGTGCGTGGTGTGGCTCTGCGGGGTTGAAGAACGTGCGGTGCATCTGCTCGAGTTCGGCGGCCCGGTAGGCGATCAGCGGCTTGGTCCGCTCGTCCTCGACCCGACGACGCGACTTGGCCAGCAGCGTCGCCTTCAGGTCAGGCGAGGCGGCCAGGGCGGCGGCTGCGGCAAGGGACTGGGCCTCGAACTCGGCCGGGCCGCCGGGCAGGACACGGTCGGCCAGGCCGAGCGCCAGCGCCTGTCGCGCGTTGACCGGCAGCGTCGAGGAGATGATCTCCTGCGCCTCGTCGGTGCCCACCCGGCGCGGCAGCGTGTATGTCCAGAACTCCGAGCCGGGCAGGCCCATCAGCCGGTAGTGCGGGTTCAACACGGCAGCGTCGCGGCACCACACCTCGTCCGCCGCGAGCGCCATCATCACCCCTCCGGCCGCCGCGTTACCGGGCAGCAGCGCGACCGTGTACTTGTCCGTCGTCGTCAAGATCGCCTCGACGACGTCGTCGATGGCCACGATGTTGCGCCACGACTCGAAGGCCGGGTCCTCCGCGCCCTCGATGACGTTGAGGTGGATGCCGTTGGAGAAGAAGTCCCGGCGCGGGCCGAGCAGCAGGACCGACGTCGGCCGCGCGGCGGCCTTGCGGTAGGCGGCGAGCAGCCGCTCGCACTGCTCGCTGCTCATGGCGCCCGCGGGGAAGCGCCACTCCAGCCACCCGACCGCACCGTCCTCCCGGTAGCGGATGTCGGCCCACGTGTCCCGGCCGGCGGCGTCGGCGGGGCGCACCGGCACCTCGGGCACGTCCGCGAGCAGGTCGCCGATCACGAGCGTCGCCGGGCGCTTGTACGTCGCCGGCCCGCCCGGGACTTTCCGCGGGCGAAGCTGCAAAATCCACACCGCACCGTCGACGGTCGCACGGCAGATCGCGCCCGCCCGGGTCGCGATCACCGCGCCCGGCTCGCCGCGCAACTCGTCCTCCGCGCACGCGCCGTGCAGGAAGTACTCGGCACCGAACACTGCGTCCAGCACGCCGGGCTGGGAGTCGCCGCTGCGCAGCTTCCGCAGCACGGTCGCGGTGTCGTCGGCGGCCCAGTCGATGCGCCGGTCTGCCTGGGTCATCAGCCGGCGGCGCGTGCCGGTGACGTCCGGGCGGGAGTAGTCCAGCGGCGCCGGTTGGTACGTCCCGCTCGCGAAGCGCTCGAGGGCCAGATGGACAGCCCGAGACGCCGCGTCGGACACCTCGCTGCGGTACAGGTCGCTCTTGCCAACCGGCGCGACATCGAACGGCACGCTCGCCCAGATCGGGCCCGCGTCCATCTCCTGGACCGCGGACAGCACCGTCACCCCCCACCGCGGGTGGCCCTCGAGGATCGCCCAATCCAGAGACGACGGACCGCGGTCGCCCATCGGGCCTGGGTGCACGATCAGCACCGGATGCTGCGACCAGATGTCCTCGGGCACCACCCTGGTGAGCATCGGCGCAAGGATCACGTCCGGACGGAACCGGCTGATCGCGGTGCGCAGCGCGTCGTCGTCGCCGTGAGCGACCTCGACGCTGACGATGTGCCCGGCCTCGCGCAGTTCGGTGTGCACCCGCTGGGTGAGGCTGTTGAAGGCGCTGGCAAGCAGCATGACGCGCATCGGTCTTCCCTCCCCGCACGACCTTGGCGCGAACCTAACACCCGGCGATCCGTCCGGATGGGAGCCGCACGACCGTGCCGAATGTCCTCCGC
>JASIGD010000155.1 GCA_030045295.1 Streptosporangiaceae bacterium | reverse complement strand
ATCTCCGGCCCCTCCGCGACCAGCGACATCGAGCTGACCCGCGTCGAAGGCGTGCACGGCCCCCGCACCCTCCACGTTCTCCTGGCCGAACCATAACGGCCCCCGCACCCTCCACGTTCTCCTGGCCGAACCATAACGGCCCCCGCGACCACCCATCGCTGCGTCGCGCAACGTCTCACCAATCCCACTCGCACCTTCCCGCTCAATAGCGGGGTTGATCCGGGTTCTGCGGTGGATCGGGTACACCCCAGGACCCCAAATCAACCGCAGAGACCGGATCAACCACGATCCTGCGCGCATCGAGAGCACGGTGGACACTTTGGTACCAGAGTCACCACGAGTCCCAACGGCTGCGGAGTCACGGGCGTCGTGATCGCGGGCTCGCCTTGGCACGTGAGGCGATCGCTCCAGGCGAACGGGCTGCGGAATATACGAGGGCTCTTCTTTCTTGAGTGAGTATGACTCAAGCTTTGGAGGCCCATCAATGAGTGAAACCCTCACGCTTCCGGTCCTGCCGCTGGACGACGAGGTGGTGCTGCCGGGCATGGTAGTGCCGCTGGAGACGTCGCAGCCCGAGATCAGCGCCGCGATCGACGCGGCGCGGATGCCTTCACGGCAGGTTCCCGGCATGCGTTCGGAGGCCAAGGCCCGGGTGCTACTCGTGCCGCGCCTCCCCGACCGTGGGCTGGCCGGCGTGGGCACGCTGGCCACGGTCGAGCAGGTGGGCCGGCTGCCCGGCGGGCAGCCGGGCGCGCTGGTCCGCGGCGTCTCCCGGGTCAAGATCGGCTCGGGTACCACGGGCCCGGGTGCCGCGCTGTGGGTCCAGGGCACCGTGGTCGAGGAAACCGGCCGCGGCCCGCGGGCCGACGACCTGGCCCAGCAGTACAAGACCCTGGTCACCGGGATCCTGCAGCAGCGGGGCGCGTGGCAGGTCATCGACGCGATCCAGCAGATCACCGACGCCTCCGCGGTCGCGGACAACGCCGGATACGCCAGCTACCTGACCACCGCGCAGAAGCTCCAGCTGCTGGAGACCACGGACCTGGTCGAGCGCCTGGAACTGGTCATCGGCTGGACCAGGGAGCACCTGGCCGAGCTGGACGTGGCCGAGTCCATCCGCAAGGACGTCGCGGAGGGCATGGAGAAGCAGCAGCGGGAATTCCTGCTGCGCCAGCAGCTGGCGGCCATCCGCAAGGAACTCGCCGACCTGAACGGCGACGCGGCCACCGAGGAAGACGACTACCGGGCGCGCGTGGAGGCGGCCGACCTGCCTGAGGCGGTCCGCGAAGCCGCGCTGAAGGAAGTCGGCAAGCTGGAGCGCACCCCCGACGCGTCACCCGAGACCGGCTGGATCCGGACTTGGCTGGACACCATTCTCGACATCCCCTGGAACAACAGGACCGAGGACTCCTACGACATCGCCGGCGCGCGGCGCGTCCTGGACGAGGACCACACCGGGCTCGACGACGTCAAGGAGCGCATCATCGAGTACCTGGCCGTGCGCAAGCGGCGCGCGGACCGGGGCATGGGCGTCATCGGCGGCCGGCGTTCCGGTGCCGTGCTGGCCCTGGTCGGCCCGCCCGGCGTCGGCAAGACGTCGCTCGGCGAGTCGGTCGCCCGGGCCATGGGCCGGAAGTTCGTCCGGGTCTCGCTGGGCGGGGTCCGCGACGAGGCGGAGATCCGCGGGCACCGGCGGACGTACGTCGGCGCGCTCCCCGGCCGGATCGTCCGGGCCATCCGCGAGGCGGGCTCGATGAACCCGGTCGTGCTGCTGGACGAGGTGGACAAGATCGGCGCCGACTACCGGGGCGACCCCGCCGCGGCGCTGCTCGAGGTGCTCGACCCGGCGCAGAACCACACGTTCCGCGACCACTACCTCGAGGTCGAGCTCGACCTGTCCGACGTGGTGTTCCTGACCACGGCCAACGCGCTGGAGACCATTCCGAGCCCGCTGCTGGACCGGATGGAGCTGGTCCAGCTCGACGGGTACACCGAGGACGAGAAGGTCCTCATCGCCCGGGATCACCTGATGCCCAGGCAGCTGTCCAAGGCCGGGCTGAACGCGGAGGACGTGTCGATCGACACGGACGCGCTGAAGCTGCTCGCCACCGAGTACACGCACGAGGCCGGGGTCCGGTCGCTGGAGCGGGGCATCGCGCGCATCCTGCGCAAGGTCACCGCGCGGCTGGCTCTCGGCGAGGTCTCGCTGCCGGTCACGGTGGGCACGGGCGAGCTGAGGGACTACCTCGGGCGTCCGAGGTTCACGCCGGAGACCAGCCTGTCGGAGACCGAGCGCCGGACCGGCGTGCCCGGCGTCGCCACCGGGCTGGCGGTCACCGGGGCCGGCGGGGACGTGCTGTTCATCGAGGCGTCCCTGGCCGACCGGGAGACCGGCGAGACCGGGGTCACGCTCACCGGCCAGCTGGGCGACGTGATGAAGGAGTCGGCCAGGATCGCGCTGTCCTACCTGCGCTCGCACGGAGCCCAACTCGGGCTGCCGGTCGGCGAACTGAAGGACCGCGGCGTCCACGTGCACGTGCCGGCGGGCGCAGTGCCCAAGGACGGGCCGAGCGCCGGCGTCACGATGACCACCGCGCTGGCGTCGCTGCTGTCCGGGCGCCTGGTGCGCGCCGACGTGGCCATGACCGGCGAGGTGTCCCTTACCGGGCGGGTGCTGCCGATCGGCGGGGTCAAGCAGAAGCTGCTGGCCGCGCACCGGGCCGGGATCACCACGGTGCTGATCCCGCAGCGCAACGAGCCTGACCTCGACGACGTGCCGGCCGAGGTGCTGGAGAAGCTGCACGTGCACCCGGTGGGTGACGTCCGCGACGTCCTGCGCCTCGCGCTCGAGCCCGCGCCGGGCGCCGTGGCGGTGCCCGACGCCGCCTGAGCAGGCGACGCGGTAATCAGCTCCCGTCGGTGCCGGAATCTTCTTCCGGCGCCGGCGGGAGCTCTTGCGTTTGCGCTGGCTGTTCGGGGCCGGTAGCCGCGGGGAACACGTCGGTCGCGGCGAGGTCCCAGATGTAGCTGGGGTCGGTCGCGGGATACTCAGGCGAACCCGGCTCGGCCAGCGAGGGCGCCGCGTAGTCGGATGGAACCGGAGCGGCCGCAAAACCCAGGCTGGCCCGGGTCGGCGAGCCCGGTTCCGCGGGCGCGGCCGCGCCAGGTTCCGGCGGCGCGGTGACATCCGGTCCGGCCGGCGCCGTCGAGTCCGGTCCTGCGGGCGCGGTGACGCCCGGTGCCGTCGGCGCGGTCAGCTCCGGCGGCGCGGGGAGGTCCCGGTGGGCAGGCGGGCCGGCGTCAAAGGCCGGCAACGGCAGGCCGACGGCCGGCGGCGTCAAGCCGAAGGCGGGCGCGCTCACGTCGAAGTCAGCGGGCGGCGTGGACAGATCGAAGGGAGCCGGGGACGCGGGCTCGGTCGCGTCCGACGGCGCCGGCACGTCCCTGGGCACCCGGATGCCGTGGCCCGGATCCGGCAAGGCCGAGCTGGCCGGGGCCATCGTGAGCGGGCCGGTCATGCGTTCGGGCTGCGGCGCGGGATCCCACGGCGGTCCCGACGATTCCTGGCTGCCCGCACCCCGCGCGGGCCTCGGGCGCGAGGAGCCCCTCGGCACCGGAGTCACGACCGGACCGGACGGCAGGCTGGAGGCAAAGCCGATCTCGCCCAGGCCGCCGCCTTGCCAGCCACCCGGAGCAGGCCATTCCGCGGGCGAGGCCTGCGCGGCCGCCGGCGGCGGGCCAGCGGACATCGGCGAGCCTACCGACAGGGGCGGGCCTGCCGACATCGGCGGGCCAGCGGACATCGGCG
>JASIGD010000154.1 GCA_030045295.1 Streptosporangiaceae bacterium | reverse complement strand
TCACCAACGTCTACGGCCCGGGGATGACCGAGAAGGACAGCTTCGTGCCCCGCCTCATGCGCGCGGCGCGCGACGGCGAGGGCGTCCAGGTCCGCGGCGACGGCACCATGAGGCGCGACCTGGTGCACGTGGACGACGTCATTCAGGGCGTACTGGCCGCCTGGCGGGCCGGGCACAACGGCCCGCTGATCCTCGGCACAGGCACCTCGGTGTCGGTCAACGACATGGTGGCGACGGCGCGCCGGGTGACCGGCGCGCCCATCCCGGTCGAGCACGTGCCCGTGGGCAACGGCGAGATGCCCGCCGTGGTGGTGGACATCTCGGCGGCCCGGGCCATCGGGTACGCGCCCGCGTACGACCTCGAATCCGGCATGGCCACCGTCTGGCCGGACTTCGACCCGAATCAGGAGGGGGCTAACGCCACGGAGACCCAAGCATGACCTACGCCGACCCAGCCGACCTGGCGATAGACGACGCGGCCGCGGCCGCGTTCAGCGAGTCCTACGGCGAGCGCGCCACCAATCTGCCGCCGGTGGCGATCGTGATCGCCGCCTACAACGAGGAAGGCGCGATCGGCCCGGTCGTGGAGGCGCTGCCGGAGACGGTGTGCGGGCTGGCCACGGCGGCCATCGTGGTCGCCGACGGCTGCGCCGACGGCACGGTGAAGGAGGCCATGACGGCCGGCGCCATGGTCTGCGACGTGCCGGTCAACCGCGGCCAGGGCGCCGCGCTGCGGCTCGGCTACCGGCTGGCCCGGGACGGGGGCGCGGCGTACATCGTGACCACCGATGCCGACGGGCAGTACAACCCGGCGGAGATGGACCGGGTACTCGCGCCCGTGGTGGCCGGCGAGGCGGACTTCGTCACCGGGTCCCGGCGGCTCGGCAGCCAGGAGACCAAGGACTTCGTCCGCCGGACCGGCGTGCGGTTCTTCGCCGGCACCATCAGCATGCTGACCGGGCAGAGGGTTTCCGACACGACGTTCGGGCTCCGCGCCATGCGCGCCGGGGTCACCGGCGCTGTCCGCCTGGAGCAGCCGCAGTACCAGGCGTCCGAGCTGCTGATCGGGGTCATCACCCACGGCTACAAGGTGGTCGAGGTGCCTGCCACCATTCACCGGCGGCGGGTCGGCGAGAGCAAGAAGGGCCAGAATCCGCTCTACGGGCTGCACCTGCCCGGCGTGAACAACTTCTTCTACGGACTGCGCTTCGCCAAGGTCGTGTACGGCACCTGGTGGCGCGAGCGTCACCGCGCCGGGCAGGCCGCAGGGTCCAAGCGGACCGGGCGCGCCGGTCAGTCCGCGCCGGCTGAGCCTTCGGGGTCTTCGCTTTCAGGGAGCTCGCGCATCGGCCCGGTGGAGTCCTTGGCCCAGACGAACGGCTCGGGCCCGGGATCGGTCGAGGCGAGCGCCTCCTCCGCGGCGGCGGGAGCGTCCTGGGCGGAGGATCCGGCGAAGAGGACGTAGTGGAAGAACAGGAACCGCAGCACGAACGTGCCGATGTTGGCCACGGCGTACACGGCGTCCACGAACAGCACCCGCTCTACGCCGCTCAGGCCCAGCCAGGATGCCGCGTGGTAAGCAAACTTGGTCGCCAGCGTAAGGATGACGACGACCATGGCCGAGACCACCCAGAACGGCAAGGTCTCCTTCAGCAGGTTCGGGCGGCCCTTCCGGCTCCACGCCCAGCGGCTGAGCACGTAGCTCACCAGGGCGCCGGAGAACCAGCTGATCAAGCTGGCCCAGGTCGCGCTCAGCTTGAGCGGCCCGGCGCATATGGTGAGCACCACCTCGGTCGTGGCGAAGGCCGCGATGGCCGCGACGGCAAAGCGGCCGAAGCGAATGCCGAGCTTGCCGCGGGCCTTACGGGCCAGCGTGTCGCCGAGCCGATTGGTTACCAGAGCCATCTATGTCCTAGGTTAGCTAGCCGACCAAACAAGGAGCAGGTATACAGTACGGAAACCGCAGGCCGGTACAAGCTAACCTGGCTAAGCCGCCCTATGCGACCAAGCGAGGAGGGTGTTCAGCATCCGTACTCACAGCACGTTACCGCCCCCGTGCGGTTTTCTGCACGATGGCAGGGCAAACTCACAGCAATCTGACAGAAGGAAACGTAGGAGCCGGAGCATGAAAATCTTGGTGTTGGGCGGGGACGGGTACTTGGGCTGGCCCACGGCGCTGCACCTGTCGGAGGCAGGTCACGACGTGGCCGTCGCCGACAACTTCGTACGCAGGAGCTACGACAACGAGCTCGGAGTCGAGTCCCTGGTGCCGATCGAGCCGCTACAGACGCGGATCGCGGTGTGGCGGGAGCTGACCGGCAAGAAGATCGGCCTCTACGTCGGCGACCTGACGGACGCGCTGTTCACGTACCACATCATCCGGGACTTCGAGCCCGAGGCGGTAGTCCACTTCGCCGAGCAGCGGGCCGCTCCGTACTCGATGATCGACCGCCACCACGCGGTCTACACCCAGCAGAACAACGTGGTCGGCAACCTCAACCTGCTGTTCGCGATCGCCGAGACCAACCCGGACATCCACCTGGTCAAGCTGGGCACGATGGGCGAGTACGGCACGCCGAACATCGACATCGAGGAAGGCTGGCTGGACCTGGAGCACAACGGCCGGACCGACCGGGTGCTGTTCCCGAAGCGGCCGGGCTCGTTCTACCACCTGTCCAAGGTGCACGACAGCCACAACATCGAGTTCGCGTGCCGGATCTGGGACCTGCGGGCCACCGACCTGAATCAGGGCGTGGTCTACGGCCAGCAGACCAACGAGACGGCCAGGGACGAGCGGCTGGCGACCAGGTTCGACTACGACGCGGTGTTCGGCACCGTGCTGAACAGGTTCACCATCCAGGCGGTCATCGGCCACCCGCTGACCGTGTACGGCGAGGGCGGCCAGACCCGCGGCATCATCGATATCCGGGACACGGTCCGCTGCATCCAGCTGGCCTGCGAGAACCCGGCCAACCGGGGCGACTTCCGGGTGTTCAACCAGATGACCGAGTCCATGTCGGTCAAGGAGATCGCCGAGACGATCAAGGCGGCCAGCCCCGAGGAAGTCACGGTCGAGAACCTGGACAACCCGCGGGTGGAGTTGCCCGAGCACTACTACAACGTCAAGCACACCAAGCTGATCGAGCTCGGCCTGGAGCCGCACCTGCTGTCGAACACCCTGATCGAGTCGCTGTTCGAGATCACCAAGCGGTACGCCCACCGGGTCCGCCTCGAGGCGCTGCGCCCGACCGTGAACTGGCGCGAGCCGACCGCGGGCTGAACCCTCCTCCTCCCCGCAGCCGACCGGGCGGGCGGGAGAGTCGCGCCACCGTCCGTTCGGTCCGGGCGGGCGGCCGGCTGGGCTGGGAGGGTGACGCCACCGTCCGTTCGGTCCGGTGGGCCGCTGGCTGGGCTGGGAGGGTGACGCCACCGTCCGTTCGGTCCGGTGGGCCGCTGGCTGGGGTGGAAGGGTGACACCACCGTCCGTTCGGTAAAATGATCTTTATATTCCGAACGGGCGGTGGTAGGACACGATGGCGACTTCGGTGTGCGCCACCTGCGGTAACCACTTCCCCGATCCGCGCCCCGGGGTCTGCGCCGTGTGCGCGGACGAACGGCAGTGGGTGCCACCGGGCGGGCAGCGCTGGACCACGCTGGCCGATCTGGCCGCGGCGGGGCACGCCTCCGACATCAGGGCGATCGAGCCCGGGCTGACCGGAATCGGCGCGGAGCCGCCGTTCGCGATCGGGCAGCGCTCGCTGCTGGTTTCGACGGCCGGGGGCAACCTGCTGTGGGACCCGTCCGGGTTCATCGACGACGCCGCGGTGGCCGCGGTGCGCGAGGCGGGCGGGCTGAGCTTCGTGACCGCCAGCCACCCGCACTTCTACGGCGCGATCGCGGAATGGACCCGCGAGTTCGGGGCGGAGATCCTGGTCCCGGTGGACGACGCCGCGTGGCTGCGGGCGGGCGAGGGCTTGCGGGTGCGGATGTGGTACGGGACGCTGGCTGTGCTGCCCGGGGTGACGCTTGTCCAGTGCGGCGGGCACTTTCCTGGCAGCGCCGTGCTGCACTGGGCTTCCGGGGCCGAGGGGCGCGGGGCGCTGTTCAGCGGCGACACGATCATCGTGACGCCGGGCGAGGACCGGGTGACGTTCGTCTGGTCGGCGCCGAACCGGCTGCCGCTGTCCGAGACGGCGGTGCTAGGCGTGGCCGAGGCGGTTCGGCCCTACCAGTTCGACCGGATCTACGGCGGCTGGTGGGCTCCGGTGCTGCGGTCCGGGGCCTGGGAGACGGTCCGGCGCTCGGCCCTGCGGTACATCGAGCACCTGAACGGCACCGCTGCGGCGGTCACGTGATGCCCAGGCGGAGGGTCCAGGTGCCGGCGGCGATCTCGCGGCGCAATTCGTAGACACCCGGGGTCATGCCCGGCCCGGGTGCGGCCTCGATCCGCCAGAACTCCAGGTCCGGCTGCCCGGCCGCGGGCCCGGGAGCCTCGGGGGCCGGGGCCTCGAGGTCCTGCCACCACTCCCGGTTGACGACCCAGTGCTCGAGGATCGCGCGAACGGTATACAGGCGGCCGCGCCATACGAACCTGACCGGCCTGCCGTCGTCCCTGGCTTGAACGTTAACCGGCTCGCCGTACACCCTGCTCATGCCGCTGCCGTCCTCCCTGCCCGCCGCGTGGTGCTCGCCGGGTCCGGCCGGATTGCCCAGGTTGTCGCTGCCGAGCGGGAGGAAGACAGACAGCGCGATCTGTGATCGCCTGGGTTCTGGGGTCGGCGCCGGGTTCGGCCCTGGTGACTGTCATCGAATATAGATTCGTTCGAATAGGGATGCAAATAATCTTTGCTAGCTCTTGCCGCGTGGCAGCCAAGGTCGCTGCTCCGGGTCCAGCCCGAGGCCAGGCGGCATACCTTGCGGAAAAGTCGGTCGCTGAGTTACTTTGTTGGTTCATCCTCAGGCGGCGGGGTCCGCAGGACCTCCAGGGCCCGCGTGAACCAGCGTCGGCCCGGCGAGTCGTCCTGCGCTGACCGGGGCGGGCAGGACGATCTCCTGAGCGTGATGTGCGCCGATTCGGCGGCTGACAGATTTCAAAGATAAGTGAGGGTGCTTGCCAATTATCGCCCGGCCGTCAGACGGGATCACTAGGCTTACGGCTACTCATTAATGGGGTGGCTGTGGGCGGGGACGCTCAGGGGGTGCTCGCGTAGGGCCACAAGCTGATTCGCGATGCCCGGGGGGGCAGGATGAATACCGGGAAGTTCCGTGCGCTGCCGCTCGTCGCCGCGGCGGTTACCGCCCTGGCCACCGCCGGGTGCACCGCAAGCAGTAACGCCACGCTGTCCGGCCTGGAGGAGACCAACGTCAGGGTCGCCGCCATTCCCACAGTCGACCTGGCCGGCCTGTATATCGCGCTGGACGAGGGGCTGTTCGCCAAGCAGGGGCTGCACGTCACGATCGAGAAGATACCCAGCAGCGCGGCGATCATCAAAGACCAGCTCAAGGGCCAGGTCGACATCAGCGCCGGAGCGTACGAGGGCTACATCTCGGCGCAGGCCGCGGGGGCCAGGTTCCGTATCCTGGCCGAGGCCTCGACCCTGCGACCGGATACTCGCGTGCTGGTCACCACCACGGGCTCGCCCATCACGACCGTCGGTGAGCTGGCCGGCAAGACGATCGGGGTCAACGGGACCAACAGCATCGGGACCCTGCTGATCAGCGCGCTGCTGTCCGAGCACGGAATCTCGCCCTCGGAGGTCACCTTCATCACCGACCAGAAGGGCTTCCCGGCGATGCCCGCCGAGCTCCGCGACGGCTCCTGGGACGCGGCGTTCCTGGCCGAACCCTACGTCACCGTGGCCGCCGAGCAGTACGGCGAGCGGGAACTGGCTGACCTGGACCAGGGTGCCACGCTGAACTTCCCGGTCGACGGGTACGTGGCCACCCGGGCGTGGGCGGAGAAGTACCCGCACACGGCGGCCGCGTTCGTGCGGGCGATCGAGGAGGGACAGGCGCTCGCCGACAGCAACCGGTCCGCCGTCGAGACCGCTATGGCTGAGTCCGACAAACTGCCGACCCTGGTGACCGCGGTCATGGCGTTGCCCGATTTCCCGATCGGTCCGGTGGACGAGACGCGCATCCAGCGCGTGGCCACGGCGATGCTTCAGTTCGGCATCCTCGGCCAGCAGTACACCGCCGAGGTAAAGCAGGGGACCCTGATCAAGTCGATGATCGATCCCGGTTCCTGAGGACCGCCTTAACTCGGCAGCTCCGCGACGCCCTGGGCCACCGCGCACGGCGCGCACAGCGATACGTCCGCGCCGTTGAGCCGGCGGGTCAGGACCGCCTTGCCGTCACATACGCCCTTGTCGTCCGGGTGTGCCGTGCCGCACGGGCAACGGCAGGCCCGCCAGTCTCCGGACAGGGTGGCCTTGCCGGCCTCGACCGCGGCCTGGATCGCCGGCTCGAGTTTGTCCCGGGCCTCGGTGGTGGCGGAGGAGATCCGCTGACTCCACTCGTTCAGGGCGTCCTTAGCCGCCTGCCAGGCCGCGAGGAACTGCCGGGCCGGATGATCATTGTTATCGCCCATGACCGCATTTTCTCACCTGTGGCCGATGCTGACCAGTGCCGGGACCGGCTTATGGGTTCTTACGGGATCCAGCCGGGAGAGGGGAAGGACGCCAGCATTTCGCGGACCTCGGCGGCGATGCGCTCGAGTACCGCCTCGTCGTCCTTGGTGGCGGCGGTGATGGCCTCGTCCATCCAGGCGGCGATCGGCGTCATGTGCTCCTCGCGCAGGCCGCGGGTGGTGATCGCGGGGGTGCCGATCCGCAGGCCCGACGGGTCGAACGGCTTGCGCTGGTCGAAGGGCACCGTGTTGTAGTTCGTCTCGATGCCGGCCCGGTCCAGTGCCTTGGCGGCGGGCTTGCCGCCGATGCCCTTCGAGGTGAGGTCGATCAGGATCAGGTGGTTGTCCGTGCCGCCGGAGACCAGGTCGTAGCCGCGGGACAGCAGCGCGTCGGCCAGCGCCTTCGCGTTCTTGACGACCTGGTGGGCGTAGTCGCGGAACTCGGGTCGGGCGGCCTCGTGCAGCGCCACCGCGATCGCGGCCGTCGTCTGGTTGTGCGGACCGCCCTGCAGGCCCGGGAACACGGCCCGGTCCAGGGCGGAGGCGTATTCGGCGGTGGACATGATCATCGCGCCGCGCGGGCCCCGGAGCGTCTTGTGCGTGGTCGTGGTGATCACGGGGGCGTACCCGACGGGCGATGGGTGCGCGCCGCCCGCGATCAGCCCGGCGATGTGCGCGATGTCGGCGATGAGGATCGCCCCGGCGTCGGCGGCGATGGCGGCGAAGGCCGGGAAGTCGATCGTCCGCGGGATCGCGGTGCCGCCGCAGAAGATGATCTTGGGCCGCTCCTTGAGCGCCAGGTCGCGGACCTCGTCCAGGTCGACGCGGCCGGTGTCGTGACGCACCCCGTACTGGACGGCGTGGAACCACTTGCCGGTCGCCGAGACGGACCAGCCGTGCGTGAGGTGGCCCCCCATGGGGAGCGCCATGCCCATGATGGTGTCCCCCGGCTGGCAGAACGCCAGGTAGACGGCGAGGTTCGCGGGCGAGCCGGAATACGGCTGCACGTTGGCGTGGTCGACTCCGAACAGCGCCTTCGCCCGGTCCCTGGCTATCGTCTCGACCTGGTCGATGAACTGCTGTCCCTCGTAGTAGCGGCGGCCGGGGTAGCCCTCGGAGTACTTGTTGGTCAGCACGCTGCCGGACGCCTCGAGCACGGCCACCGACACGTAGTTCTCCGACGGGATCAGCCGGGCCTTGTCGTGCTGCCTGCGGGCCTCGTCCTGGATGAGCACGGCGATCTCGGGATCGGAGCTCTCGACGTTCGGGATGGGCGGGTTGTGCATGACAGGACCTCCTCGCTGATGAGGCTACACACCGAGGCGCACGCAGGTCACGGGGGCACGCACCAAGGATCGTTCGGTACCTTCGTCGGGGAACACCACAAGAGACGGGGTCGGACATGTCCACGAGAATCATCCTCGACTGCGACCCAGGGATCGACGACGCGCTCGCGATCGCGTTCGCGCACGGGGACCCCGGGATTGACCTGCTCGGCATCACCACGGTCGCGGGTAACGTCGGGCTGGCCCAAACCACGGAGAACGCGCTCGCGGTGTGCGAATTCATCGGCGCCGCCGGGATACCGGTGACCGCGGGCTGCGCCGGGCCGCTGCTGCGGCCGATGCTGGACGCCCGGGATGTGCACGGCGACTCGGGACTGGGCGGCGCCACCCTGCCGCCGCCGGTGACCAGCCCGGCCGCCGGGCACGCCATCGACTACATCATCGACACCGTACGGGCCGCCCCCGGCGAGATCACGCTGGTCGCGACCGGCCCGCTGACCAACATCGCGCTGGCCGTGCTGCGTGAGCCGCGGCTGGCCGGCTGGGTCCGCGAATTCGTGATCATGGGCGGGTCGACGGGCCGCGGGAACACCACGCCCGCCGCTGAGTTCAACATCTGGGCCGACCCGGAGGCCGCGGCGGTGGTGTTCCGGGCCGGCTGGACCGTCATCATGGTGGGGCTGGACGTGACCCTGCGGACCGGGGCCGACGCGGCGGTGATGCAGCGGATGCGCGACCTCGGACCGCTCGGCACCGAGTTGCTGCTGCCGGCCCTCGAGCAGTACCGGTCGGTCAGCGAGGGGGCCGGACCGCCGGTGCATGACGTCTGCGCGGTGGCCTGGATCGCGCGGCCTGAGCTGTTCGGGCTGGTCTCGGCTCAGGTCGACGTGGAGACCACCGGGCAGCTGACCTCCGGGATGACGGTCACCGACTTCGAGGCGCCCGGCGTGGCCGGCGGCAACGCCAGGGTCGCGATGGACATTGACGTCGAAGGCTTCTGGGAGCTGACGCTCGGCGCCTACCGCCGGGTGGCCCAGGCCATGCGCCTTTGACCAGCTCGGCTAGGAAAACCATGAGCGCTCCCCGGTACCGTGAAGCCGGCCGACAGCTTATTCGCGGATCACTCTCAGGCTGCGTTCAGCCTGAGCCGGGGGACGTCCAAGACCCGCGGCCCACCCTTACCGTCATGAACAACATGTATGACACGCCAGCCGGGGACAGCACCGTCCCGGCGGGCTCAACCGACCCTTCGACGCGATCCCGCAAGAAGTGGCTGCTCGGCTGGGGCGTCGGCATCACGCTGGCCGGCTTCCTGGCCGGCGGCGTGATCGCGCTGGCGATGTCCGGCGGTTCCGCCCCCGTCGCCAGCACCACGCCCGCGGCCAGCACGGCGCCCGCGGCCAGCCAGGCTCAGGGAACGATGCTGAACTCCGAGCTCAACACCGCGAGCAGCACCGCGCCCGCCGCGTCGTGGCCACGCATCAGGCGGGCGCTCGCGCGGCTGCGCGCCCTCGGCGGCGTGCATGGCGAATTCACCTACCACAACAAGACCGGCTTCCACACGCTCGCCTTCGAACGCGGCGCGATCCAGTCGGTGAGCGGAAACGACGTCGTGGTCACCGCCCCCGACGGCACGACCTGGACCTGGCTGATCGTGAGCGACACGGTGGTCAGGCAGAACGGCAGCAAGACCACGACCGGCGCGCTGTCACCGGGCGAGACCGTGTTCGCCGGAGGCCCGGTCGTGAACGGGGCCAGGGATGCCCGGCTGATCGTCATCAGGCCGGCCGGATCTGGCTCCACCCCGTCAGGATCCGGTTCCTCCTCGAGCCCGGCAGGAACATCAGTGAGCTAACCGATCACGCATGCGGCGGCGCGCTTCTGGCCTCAGGCGCGCCGCGTCATGTTGCACACCCCAGGGTGCTTCTATGCTGGACAATGAAACGTGAGATGCCATGGCAGACGGTGACCGTATCCCCAAGGTGCTCGTTGTCGACGACGAGCCGAACATCCGCGAGCTCGTCGAGGTCGCGCTGAAGTTCCACGGCTGCGCGGTCGCGGTCAGCGCCGGCGGCAAGGATGCGCTGCGCCAGGTGCAGACCTACCAGCCGGACCTGATGATCCTCGACGTGATGCTGCCCGACATGGACGGCTTCGAGGTCTGCCGCGCGCTGCGCGCGGACGGCAACGACGTCCCGGTCATCTTCCTGACCGCGCGGGACACCACCTCCGACACCATCCGCGGGCTCACGCTCGGCGGCGACGACTACGTGACCAAGCCGTTCTCCGTCGAGGCGCTGGTGGCCCGGGTCAGAGCGGTGCTGCGCCGGACCACGCGCGTGCCCGAAGACGGCGCCGAGCCGGGCGACGGCGCCCTGTTGCAGGTGGGCGACCTCGAGCTCGATGAAGAGCACTGGATCGTGCGCCGCGGCGGGACTCAGGTCGAGCTTTCGCCGACGGAGTTCCGGCTGCTCGCCTACTTGATGCGGAACCAGGGACGGATGCTCACCAGGCAGCAGCTGCTGGAGAACGTGTGGGGCTGGGAGTTCGCCGGCCAGTCGCAGGTCGTGGAGACCTACGTCAGCTACCTGCGCCGTAAGCTCGACCCGCTCGGCCCACCGCTGATCCACACCCAGCGCGGCGTCGGGTACAGCCTGAGGCTGCCGCCGGAAACCGAACGCGCCAGCAGATGAGGCTCACGCGTCAGCAGAAGAGCGGACGCAGCAGGCTTTCGCTGCGGTCGCGGTTGCTGGCCGGGCTCATCACCATCACCGCCCTGTTCCTTATCGTCATGGGCGTGGTCACCACGGTGGTCCTGGAGACCTCCGAGCGGGACCAGTTCAATTCCGAGCTGGTCCTCACCACCCGGGTCAAGCTGAACGCCCTCAGCGACCTGCAGGGCGGTTATGCGGTCGCTTACCTTGACCTGGCGACCCGGTCGGTGACCCCGGTGTCCTCGCCGTCGGCGGCAACATCCGAACTGCAGGGACTGCTCGGTAACCTGACCGGCCTGGGGTCGCTACTGGCCTTCAGGGCGCAGTATCCGTCAGGCGAGCTGTTCAGCGTCGCGCGGCCGGGCGGGCCGGCCCTGACCGCGATCTGGCGGCTGGTCACCGCCAAGGAGACGGCGCACAGCGGCGGGGTAGTGCCGGTGTCGCCGACGGGCGGCGTGCTGGTCATCGCGCGGCCAGATAGCGCCGTGGGCAGCCAGGTGCGCGGCCTGGTCCTGGCCGAGCTGATCACGGGCGCGGTGCTGCTCGCGCTGCTCGCGCTGGGCGGCCGGTGGCTGATCAGCCGCGGCCTCGCGCCGCTGGACCGGATGGCCAGCACGGCCGACATGATCACCAGCCGGGGCGACCTGACCGCCCGGATGCCGGACCCCGGCGACCACGCCGAGGCGGGCCGGCTGGCCGCGGCCATCAACACGATGCTGGACCGGATCCAGCAGGCCTTCCGGGCCAGGTGGGCGTCTGAGCAGAAGGTCCGCCAGTTCGCCGCGGACGCCTCGCACGAGCTGCGCACGCCGCTCACTACCATCCGCGGCTACGCCGAGCTGTACCGGCAGGGCGCGCTCGGTCCCGACCGGCTGCCGAACGCCATGCGGCGCATCGAGCAGGAAGCGGACCGGATGTCCAGCCTGGTCGCCGAGCTGCTCGAGCTCGCCCGGCTGGACCGTGACTCCTCCCTCGACCTGACCGAGACCGACCTGGCCGAACTGGTCAGCGACGCGGTCGCCGACGCCAAGGCGGTCGAGCCGGACCGGCCGCTCAGCGCTACCATGCCGCCCCGCCTGATCGTGGTGGCGGACGAGCCGCGGCTCCGGCAGGTGCTCGCGAACCTGCTCGGCAACGTGCGGGAGCACACCGCGCCGGACACTCCGGTCGCGGTCCGGCTCGCCCCGGCCGGCGATGGCGCGCTGCTCGAGGTGACCGACGCGGGCCAGGGCATGAGCGAGGAGGCGGCGGCGCGCGCCTTCGACCGCTTCTACCGCGGTACCGGGTCCGACGGCAACGGCGGCCACGGCAGCGGTCTTGGCCTGTCCATCGTGCAGGCGATCGCCGCAGCGCACGGCGGCCACGCCATGCTCCGGTCCGCGGCCGGGGCCGGTACCAGCGTTCAGGTCTGGATCCCGATCCGTCCCCCGACTCAGCTCTCCGACGATTCCCACGATGCGGAGCGGGCACCGCAGCCGGACCCCGCGTACAACTGATCGCTTCTCTCCGCTAACGGTTGCGTCGTTCCGACTGAGCAGTACACGGCGGCGAACTACGGTTAGGCGCATGCAGGACCGGCAGCTGGTCGCGGCCATCGCCGCAGGTGACCCGGGCGGGCTCGCCGAGGTGTACGACCGTTACGCCGCGTCGCTCTACGCCTACTGCCGGTTCGTGCTGCCCGACTCCGCTGCCCCGGATGACGCGGCCTGCGCCGTGCGGGACACCTTCATCATCGCCACCTCCCGGCTCCAGGGGCTCCGCGACCCGGACCGGCTTCGCGCCTGGCTGCACGCGGTCGCGCGGAACGAATGCCTGCGCCAGCTCGCGGGCGGAGGCGGCGCGGGCACCGCCTCCAGGATCGCCGGGAGGGCGGAGCCCGGGCCGATGCCGGAAGTCGCCCTTCCCCC
>JASIGD010000153.1 GCA_030045295.1 Streptosporangiaceae bacterium | reverse complement strand
CCAGCCGTCGTAAAGCCAGCGCCCGGACAACTGGCCGCCATAGATGACCCAGCCGACGCCGATCAGCCAGGACTGCATGATCAAGACGGTGCCCAGCGCGCCGTAGCTGACCGCGTTGCTGGCGACGAGCGGCTCGAAGACCAAGCCGGAGAAGACCCGCAGGCCACCCAGGCCCATGATCGTCGCCACCGCACCCGGCATCGCCGCCAGGTAGCTCACCCGCCCGCCGAGCAGGAAGCGCAGTCCCCACCAGAAGAAGATGAGGCCGGGCACCACCGCCACCGCCCCCGTCGCGGCCAGCCCGCCGTGCGTCATCGTGCCGACCGTGGCCTCCCCGAAGATGTAGGCGGTGAGGGCGGTCAGCCACACCACCTGACGCCAGACCTTGTGCCACGGCCCGGCGGGAAGGCCCCAGATCCTCTCGAACCCGGCCTGCACGGTGCCCGCGAACGACACCCCGAAGACGCCCACTAGCAGGACACCGAACACGCTGGTCGTGCCCAGCACCCGGCCCGGCGCCGAGAAGACCCGTGCCACGGCGCCGGCGGAGGAGCCGGTCAGGCCCATGCCGTCGATCACCCACACGGCAAGGCCGCGCTCCGGCGTCGGGTCGGCGGCGGCGACGACGATGAGCAGCGGGATCACGGTGAGGATGGCCAGGGCGGCGAAGCCCAGGGCCCGGTTCATGAGCTCGAACTCCTCGCCGTTCCGGTACAGGTCCTTGAACCGCAGGTCGTGCCAGACCCGCTCGGCGCCCCTGAGCACCGCGCGATGTACCGCCTGGTATGGCTTCTCGCCCATCACTAGCGGGTGCTTCTGACACCCGATGGTTTAGCGCTTGATGCCAAGACGCCTCGGCCGCCCGCGATGCACTCCGGTGTCATGGGGGCGGCCAGCAGCACCGACATCATGCCCTGGCCGGTTGGTTTCATGGCTCATTCTCGACCACTGCCTTGCTTCCAGGAAAGGGGCCAACTACATGGGCCTGCTACGGCTGTGCTCAGTCTGCCCGTCTTCCTCGTGGCCACTGGATCGAGGGAGCGGCCGCCGGGCGTAGTCAACTCGAAACGTGTACCGCCCTGGCGTCGGGCCGTTGCGGATCTATGCCAGCTTGTCAAGGATCGCGGCCGGGCCGTGGATGTCGCGGTGAAGGGGAATAACCGGCCCGCTGCGCGGTAGGCGTAGTACCGCAGAGTGAGCTACATCACAAGACAGAGGAAGTTCATCTGTCAAGTTGACACCTCCGGCCCCTTTCCGTCCGTAACATTGCGGCGGGGCAAACCGGGGGTTACTTCGTGGGCACCTAAACGTGGCCGGGCGTATGCACAGGTCGGAGACGACCACGCGCCCGGCCAAGCCCCGATCGATCACGCGCCGGGCAGTCCCGCACGTTTTCTAAGTCTGCGCCAGGGTCGGGCGAAGGTCAGGGCGGTCTGCGACCTCGGCTCCCTGTCCTCCTCGGTGCGCATCGAACGTCTCCGTACGCAGGCGAAGAGACTAGGGCCCTGATCAAGCTGATCACGTTCGACGGCGACCGTGACGGCAACGAGGGAGGGTGGGCCGGCCGCTGTCAGAGGGCCCAGGGCCGGCATGAGAGCACGCTCCTATCACGCCAGCCCCGGGGGGTGCAAGGCTAGCGTCCTGTGCATAGGCTTGTGGACGTTTTCGGCAAATAGGCTGATCAGCTCTTGTGTAACTGTGGACGAGCGGGGCTGTGGAAAAGTGGATAACACCTCGCTGGCTAGCGTCATCCAAGTCGGCAGGCTGCAGCTGTCCACAGGCGCAGCGAAGTGTCCACAGCGCAGCCTGTGAGTTCTGTTTATCCCGGCTAAGGACGGAGTGGCGAGGTAGTGCACTCACGGTTACGCGTCCCGCTGGGTCGCATGCGGGTGGCGGTTTCGTCCCGAACTACAGGCGCTCCTGGGTGGTTGGCTATCGGCCCAGCTTGCTTCGGCTGTTCATGGCTGCACGAGCCGGTGGCTATGAGGGGCTGTTCCTGTGCTTTTGTGCTGTACGGCTCCGGATCGTTGGCTTGCGCGCCCGGCGTGATGGTGTGAGGTCGGGACTGTCGCTCAGCTCCAGTTGGTGATCTTGAGCTTGTTGAGGATTCCGGGCTGAGCGGTAACGTTCCCGGAACGGTCCGGGCGTACCGTTGCGGCCGTGGGCGAGGCGCAGCCAGCGTCGGGGCACGCATCGGTGGCGGCGGAAGTCACGGCGCGCCGCTTCGGCTTGACCTCCCCGGTGGCCGCGGTGGCGCTGGCTGTGCTTGCCGTGCTGCTCGCCGGGGTCTCGGTGCCGCTGTATGTCGTGACTCACCAGAACGTGCTGGCGAACAGCGTTGAGAATATTGCCTTGGCCGTGGTCTTCGGGTCGGTCGGCTTGGTCGTCGCCTGGCGCCAGCCTCGCAACCCGATCGGCTGGCTCTTGCTTGCAGGTCCTGTCCTGGAGCTGCTCTTCATTGACGGCGCGCTGTACGGGGCGCTCGCCTACCGCCCAGGCCATCACTTGCCGCTCGGCGCCGTGGCAGTCCTGCTCGCCTATTCCTGGTTTCCCGGGCTCGGGGCGTTGGCGCTGGTGATCTTGCTGTTCCCGGACGGCGCGCCGCCGTCGCCGCGCTGGCGCTGGGTGCTGTGGTCCTACCTCGCGGTAGCCGCCTGCTACGCGGCGGTCGTGTACACCGTCGTGATGAGCGCCCCCGGGCACGATGCCCGGATCGACTCCAGCGGGGTCCTCACACCCGATCCGGCCGGGTGGTTCGCCACGGTGACCAAGCTGTCCGGCCCGGTGTCCGCTGCCTTCTGGCTGTCGTTCGTGGCTGCGCAGGTGCTGAGCTGGCGGCGCTCCTCGGGTGAGCGGCGCCAGCAGCTGAAGTGGCTGATGAGCGGCGCCGCCGTCCTAGCCGTCGGCGAAGTTATCGCCCAGGTGTCAGTAGTGACCGCCGTGAACCCGTGGGCGACGCCGGTGATTCCCGACCTCATCGCCGCGGCCGGCCTGGCGGCGCTGCCGCTTTCGATCGGAGTAGGGATCCTGAAGTACCGGCTGTATGACATCGACCGGATCATCAGCCGCACCCTCGGCTACGGGATCGTGACCGGGCTGCTGGTGGGGGTCTACGCGGGTGTCGTGCTGCTGGCCACCCGGGTGCTGCCCATCTCCTCACCGGTCGCGGTGGCCGGTGCCACGCTGGCCGCCGCCGCCCTGTTCAACCCGCTGCGCAACCGCGTCCAGCGGGTCGTGGACCGGCGGTTCAACCGGGTCCGCTACGATGCCGACCGGACCGTGGCCGCATTCGCCGCCCGCCTGCAGGACGCGGTGGACCTGGACTCGGTCCGAGATGACCTGGCCGGTGTCGTTCAGAAGGCCCTAGAACCCGCCCACCTATCGGTCTGGATGAGCGAACACAGATAAGGCTGGCTTAGCCGCCAACCGCCCCGCGGCTGGGTTGCGACGCCGACGGTTTTACAGCCATTTCATCCGGGGCATGGTCGCGCAGCGTGAATTCCGGGCCGGTGCGGGTCGCGGCGGGCTGGCGACCCGCACCGCAGGGCCGACAGGCCCAAGACCGGAAGCGGCGCGGCAGAGCTGCGCATTACGAGAGTGTTCCCCTGCGTTGCCCGCGGGTTCAAAGCCTGCGCTAGCTTCATGTTCGCGGGTTGCCGGTGGTGGCGGTCGTTGGCAGTCGATGGCAGTTCGGGGGCATCTTGGGGGCACGCCCTCGCGCTGCGTCGGCGGCGCGCCGATAACCGTGATCGTCCGGCGGGAGCTGCCCGCCCGGGTCGCCGGTTGACAGGCCGGGGCAGCTGTCTACCAATGCCTGTTCAGCCAGTCAGCGAGGATCGACGTCCCGGCCATGAGCAAAAGCAACACGTAGAAGAAAGTCGCCGTCACGGCCACGGTCAGCATGGTTCCCGCACCGGAATCGTGATCCAGCCCGCTCACGGGCAAGCGGCTCGGGAGGCAGCTCGGCTCGTAGGCGTCGCTGTACTTTGCAGCTGTACGGCACAAGAAAAGGCCACATCCCGGTTGGGGGAGTGGCCTTTGACCTGGGTCGGGGTGGCCGGATTTGAACCGGCGGCCTCTTCGTCCCGAACGAAGCGCGCTGCCAAGCTGCGCTACACCCCGCTGCCGCACCGGATCCCGGCGCCGAGCAAGCATGCGACAGTCTAGCGGAAGCGCGGCCCCGCCCGCGTCGGCCGCACGTCGGCGCGGGCGGAGGAGGGCAAGCCCGGCCGGTCAGCTGGAATCGCGCGGCACCAGGGTGAGCAGGCTGGCTTCCGGGCGGCACGCGAACCTGGCCGGCGCCCAGGGCGACGTGCCCAGCCCGGCCGACACGTGCAGCCAGGCCTGCCCGTCGGCTGGATGCCGGTGCAATCCGCGGACCCGTTCCCTGTCGATCCCGCAGTTGGTCACTATCGCCCCGTACCACGGCAGGCACACCTGGCCGCCGTGGGTATGCCCGGCCAGCAGGAGGTCGTAGCCGTCGGCGGCGAACTGGTCAAGCACCCGCGGCTCGGGCGAGTGCATGACGCCGATGCGCAGGTCGGCGCCCGGGTCGGCGCGGCCCGCCACCTGCGCGTAGCGATCCCGGTCGATGTGCGAGTCGTGTACGCCTGCCAGGGCGATGTCGAGCCCGCCGGCGGTCAGGCGGCCCCGCCGGTTGTTCAGGTCCAGCCAGCCGGCCGCGGCCAGGGCGTCGCACAGCTTCTCCCAGGGCAGGTCCGGGTTTTCCCTGATGCGCCGGCGAGAACTCGGCCCGGCCAGGTACAGCAGCGGATTGAGCGGCTCGGGCGTGTACAGGTCATTAGAGCCGAGCACGAAGACGCCTGGTCGGCCGAGCAACGGTCCCAGCGAGTCAAGGAAGAGCCTGACCGAGTCGGGGTGCGAGATCGAATCCCCGGTGTTAACGACCAGGTGAGGGTCGAGGTCGTCGAGTGACCGGATAAAGGACATGAGCCGCTTGCGGCCCGGTGTGAGGTGCGCGTCGGAGATGTGCAGCACCCGCAGCGGCGCGGTACCCGGCGGCAGGACGGGGATCTCGACTCTGCGCAGCGCGAACCAGTTCCGTTCGACCACCGTGGCATAGGTAAGGGCAGCGGTACCGACCGCAGCGGTGACCGGGATGAGTGTTCGCAGTCGCACCCACCTATGGTGCCATGACCGCGGCCATGCACCGACCGCAGGCGATCGGCGTCCTCCTTTCTAAGATTGGCTTCGTGGCTGAACTCAAGGAGCGGCTGCGCGCGGACCTGAACGCCGCGATGCGGGCACGCGACCAGGTGCGGATGCGCACCCTCCGAATGGCGCTCACCTCGATCACGAACGAAGAGGTGGCTGGCACTTCGGCCCGTGATCTCAGCGACGACGAGATCGTCAGGGTGCTTGTCCGCGAGGCAAGGAAGCGAAAGGAAGCCGCCGCGGCGTTCAGCGCCGCCGGGCGCGATGAGCAGGCGGCGGCCGAGCGCGCGGAGGGAGAGGTCCTGGCCGGCTACCTGCCTGCGCAGCTCAGCGACGACGAACTGGCCGCACTGGTGGCCGCCGCCATCGCCGAGACCGGGGCCAGCGGCGTGGCGGCCATGGGCCAGGTCATGAAGACGGTCACACCCAGGGTCGCCGGCCGCGCCGACGGCGCCCGCGTCGCCGCCGAAGTCCGGCGTCGGCTTTCGGCCTAGCCCGGGCCTAGCCTCGGCCGCCGGAGTCAGCTAGAGGCGAACGCGCCAGGTACTACGCAGGTCCGTGGTGCCTGTGCCGGCCGCCGCCGTTGCCGCCCCCATTTCCGCCGCCGTTTCCGGT
>JASIGD010000152.1 GCA_030045295.1 Streptosporangiaceae bacterium | reverse complement strand
TGATGACCAGGCCTTGGCTGATGACCAGGCCTTGGCCGACGTCGCGGCCCAAACCGGCCAGGTGTCGCGCGGCGAGCGAACCGAGCACCTTGAGGTTGTCAGCGCCCCTGAGGCCCCGCCGGTCTTGGCGAGCTCTGAGCCCCCGCCAGAGGCAGCAGCAGAGGCCGTGGCGGTCGCCGCCGAACCCGCCGCCCCGCCGACCGCCTCCGCCGAGCCCGCCGCCCCGCCAGCCACGTCACTCCAGGAACCCGCCCAGCCCCAGGAATCCGCCGCACCGCAGGAACCCGCCGCACTCCAGGAACCCGCCGCACTCCAGGAACCCGCCGCGCCCCGGGCACCCGCCCAGCCCCAGTCCCACGTCCGAGTCGACGCCCGCCTGCTCGAAGCCGCCCTGCTTAACCTGAGGAAGCGAATCGCGGCGATCCCGCTTGTCTTCGAGATCTCCGGTTCCGCCGAGGTGAAGGCCGAACGTACCAAGCTCCTCAGCCAGATCGACGACTACCTGCTGCCCAGGGTCCGCCGGTCCGCCGCGCCTATCCTCGTCGCCCTGGTCGGCTCCACCGGCGCCGGGAAATCGACTCTGATCAATAGCATCGTCGGCGCCCGCGTCAGCGTGACCGGCGTCCGCCGCCCGACGACCAACAGCCCGGTCCTGGCCTGTCACCCGGACGACCTCGAGTGGTTCGCCGAGAACAACTTCCTGCCCACGCTGCCCCGGGTCAGGCAGGAGGGGCTGGCTCGGCCGGGCCGGGACGGCCTGCTCGTTCTAGCCGCGAGCGAGGGCATGCCGAGGGGCATCGCGCTGCTGGACACGCCGGACATCGACTCCGTGGTACAGGCCCACCACGAGTTCGCTTACCAGTTCCTCGACGCGTCGGACCTCTGGCTGTTCATGACCAGCGCCAGCCGATACGCGGACAGCCCGGTCTGGGAGATCCTCCAGCACGCACGGGACCGCAAGGCGTCGCTCGGCATCGTCTTGTCCCGCATCCCGCAGACCTACCGGGCCGAGCTCGTGACGCACTTCACGGCCATGCTCGAAGCGAACGGGATCGCGGCCGAGAACCGTTTCGTGATCCTCGAGACCCCGCTCATCGACGGGATGCTGCCGCCCGATGCTTATCAGCCCGTTCGTGACTGGCTCGCTGATACCGCCGCACGGGCCGACCGCAGGGTCGCGGTACTCTCCCAAACCATGTCGGGCGTGCTCGACACGTTCAAGTCCCGGGTTCCGGCCGTGGCCGCGCACGTCGAGGCCCAGGTCGTGCTCAGCGCGAAGCTGCGCCACGCCGCCAGGGCTGCATACGAGCGCGCCTTCGCCGAGGCGAGCGCGGGCATGAAGAACGGCACGCTGCTCCGCGGCGAGGTGCTCGCGCGCTGGCAAGATTGCATGGTCGGCAGCGACCTGCGGCCGCGCCGCGGCGGAAAGGCCGCCAAGACCGGCGGCAAAGGCAGCAAGAAGGGCAAGCGCGCACGCCGGGGACCGTCGCGCCCCGCGGCGCTCAACGCGTCGCTGCGTTCGGCGCTGGCGTCGTTCATCGTCTCCATCGCGGACCGCGCCGCCGAGCATCTGGACGGCAACTGGCGCGGCGATCCCGCCGGTGCCGTGCTCTTGGTGGACGCCGCTGCGGAGCGGGTCCGCAGCGAACGTGCCAAGCAGGTCTTCGAATCCGTCTTCGGCGCCGGCGCGAGCGAAAACGCGGCGGACGCGACCCAGGCCGCGGCCTTCAGCCGGTCCGCGCCGGACCTGTCGCTGCGAGCCGAGCGCGCGGTCGGCGCCTGGCAAGACCACCTGACCCGGCTGGTAGAAGCCGAGGACCTCCGGCCCGCGGCCAGGCGGATCTCCTTCGACGACGAGGCGCTCGGCCTGGTGGTGCTGGTGGCGATGCTCGGCGAAGACGCACCGGGCGCGGACGCTCTAGCCGCGGATTCTGAGGGCGCCAGCATCTACGCCGAGCCGCGGCAGCTGCTGACCTCCGTGTTCGGCCCGGGATTGCTGGCCGCGATCCTCACCAGGGCTCGCGCGGACCTGCAGGACCGGGTCCGGCTGCTCCTGGAAGAGGAAATGGTCAGGTTCATCGAGGTGCTCGACGCGGCCGGACCGTGCGACGACGTAGCGGCGATCCGGCTGTACCAGGCGGAATACTCGCTCGAGGCGGTCAGGTGACAACAAACACGATCGGGGTGACCGGGCTGCAGTATTCGAGCTTGCCCGGCAGGCTCGCCTCGCTCACCGAACTGACCCGTATCGGCGCCGGAAGGACCGGATCCGACGGGTTCAGCCAGGAACTCATCTCCGACGCGGAAGCACTCCTGCGCAGATCAGGCGAGCGAATGCGCATGTCCGCCTCGCACACGGTGGTGGCGCTGACCGGCGGCACCGGCAGCGGCAAGTCCTCCTTGTTCAACGCCTTGGCCGGGGCGAACTTCTCGCCGCCCGGCGTGATGCGCCCGACCACCAAGCACTTGCACGCGTGCGTGTGGGGGATGGAGGGGGCCGCGCCGCTGCTGGACTGGCTCGGCGTGCAGCGGCGGCACCGCTACGCCCGGGCGAGCGCGCTGGACGACGGCGAAGCGTCGCTGACCGGCCTGCTCCTGCTCGACCTGCCCGATCACGACTCGGTGGTCACCGGCTCGGCGGCGATGGTCGACCGGCTGGTCAAGCTGGCGGACATGCTGGTCTGGGTGCTTGACCCGCTGAAATACGCGGACGCGTCCGTGCACCGGCGCTACCTGATACCGCTCGCCGGTCACGCGGCCGTGACCACGGTGGTGCTCAACCAGGCCGATACGCTCACCCCCCAGCAGGCCGCCGATTGCCAGGCCGACCTGCGCCGGCTGCTTGACGCGGAGGGACTGACCGAGACCCACGTACTCGTGACCTCCGCGACCACCGGAGCCGGCCTTGATGACCTGCGCCGCGCGCTCGCCCGGACGGCAGCCATCAGGCGGGCAGCGACCGACAGGATCACGGCGGATATCGATGCCTTGCTGGAGCGATTCACCGTCTACGCCGGGGATTCGGCGCCGGGCTGGCTGCCGCCGGAGGCGGAGATGCCGCAGCTGCCAGGCGTGCCGGGGGCAGCGATGCCGCAGCGGTCAGCTGTCCTGGCCGCCGCGGGGGCCGATACCGCCGCGGCCTCCGGGGCGATCGGTGACGCCGAGGCCGGATCCGGGCCGGCCTCGCCCTGGCCGTCGGCCCCGCCACCGTGGGAGCAGGACCGCTGGAGCCCGAACGACCACTCCGGAATGCCCGACGGCGTGCCGCAGGCGTCCAGCCCTCCATGGCAGGACGTGAGTCCGAAAGCCGCAATCAGCCCTGACGGTCCGGCGAACGGCCGGACGGGCGGCGCGGGGGACTGGCAGCCCTGGCAGACGAACGCCGCGCCCGCCGTGCCGGCATCCACGGCACGTCCGCCGTGGGAAGACGCGACGCCGGACGGAAAAGAAGCCGGGCTGTCCGCTCCCGATCCCGCGATGTACGTCCCCTCGGCTCCGGCTACCGTCCTGACCACCGCCTTTGCGAAGGCTGCCGGAGTGGCCGCCGCCACGGAAACGCTGACTAGCGCCCGTGAGCAGACGGCCGCGGGTTACATCAGCTGGCCGCCCGCGTGGCTGGTGGCGCGTCTGCGAGGCCAGGGCACGGCGTCGGCGCGCAAGGTGCTGGCGGGCGAGGTCGGCGATGCGCCGCAAGCGCAGCGATCCGATATCGACAACGCGATCACCGTATTCGCCGACGACGTCGGCGGTTCGCTGCCCGAGCCCTGGTCGCGGACCGTGCGCGCGGCCGCCCGGTCCAGGGCCAACGAGGCCCAGGCCGCCTTGGGCGCGGCCGTGGCGCAGGGACTGTCGGCCCGGGACAAGGTAACCGGATGGTGGCGCCTGGCCGCGCTGGCGCAGTGGCTGCTGACGCTGCTCGCGCTGGCCGGCCTGGTGTGGATCGCGCTGATCCTCGGGCTGCACGGGACGAACAAGTCGTCATCACCGGTCAACGACCTATCCCTGGCGCCCTGGCTCGGTGTCATGGTGGCCGCGCTGTTGCTGCTGGGCTGGCTGATCGCATCGTGGTGCCGGAACATGGTGGTGCTGGCGGCAGACCGCGAGCGTGAAGTGACTACTCGCGCCATCACCGCCCGGATCGCCGCCGTCGCCAGGGACCTGGTCCTCGTTCCGACCGGCCGCGAACTCGCCGACTACGAGCGCTTCCGCGCCGAGCTGGCCGCCGCCCGTAGTCGGTGACCGGCCGCCGCACGGACCCCGGACCGACCTCTCGCTTTCATTTTTTCCGATCGGCCAGCGGTCTCCCGTACCGGGCTACTGCGTGCGGGCCAGGGTTAGAGTGGCCACGTGAGTACCGGTGCCTTGCCCAGCCCGCTCCGCCGCTTCCTGGCCGGGCTGGATGAGCAGCGCTCCGGTGGCGTCCCGGACATGAATGAGGTCGGGCGGCTCCTGGTGGAATTGGCCGCCGACGAGGAGTTCTTCGCCCCGCTGATCGACCAGATCCCCGTCGCCGCGCCTGGCGACCGGTGGCTGATCAAGCCGGACCGAGGTCCCCGGCTGGTGCTCGTCCACCGGCCGGAGGGAGTGATGGGCTACACCCACTCCCACCGGTGCTGGGTCGGTATCGCTCCGGTCCGCGGGGTGGAGACCCACCAGCGGTGGGACGCTGTCCGCCGTGACCACGGCCGGGCCGAGCTGCACCTGGCCGACGAGCGCGCCATGGTGCGCGGCGACGTGGCGACGCTGGTCCCGCCCGGGGACGTGCACAATCATGGTCACGTCGTCGGCAGCGGTCCCAGCCCCTATTCGCTGATCCTGCTCGGCGACGACATGCTCCTGTTCGAGCGGGAGGAATACGACCCGGATCAAGGCACCTGGCAGGCGCTCCCGCCCGGTGACCCGGGCCGGGCGAACCGCTGATCTCACGGGCTGCTGCGGATGGCGGGGTCGGTCGGCTCGGCCGGTGTGCCGGCATCGGGTCGGCGTGCCTTATGCCGGCGGTGGCGCACGGCCAGGATGACGCACACGGCGCCGACCGCGACCCCTCCGATGAGCATGCCCACGCTCGCCGCGTCGTGATGGCCGGTGGAGACCTGGCCGACGCCGTAGGCGGCGGGACCAACGGCCAGGACGAACGCGGTGCCGGCCAGAAAGTTCCAGACGACGAACTGGCGGAACTTCATCGCCAACGCACCCGACACGATCGAAGGCGTCACGAAAACCGCTGCCCGTCCCCACTTCTGGTACACCTGCTCGCCTTTGGCCAGAGCCTTCTTCCGCTGAGCCAGGGCCGGTCCCGGACGTTCCAGAAGCTGCCGGCCCCAGCGGTAGCCGATCCTGAACCCGCCGAGACCGCCGATCTCGCAGCCGATCGCCGCGACCACCAGCACCGCCGCGATGTTGAGCTCGCCCTGGCTGGCCAGGACGGCAGCGGTTCCGATGACCGCCGTCGCGATGAACGGGACGCCCATGTACCCGGCTGCCGCGGCAGCGAAGACCACCAGGTAAACCCAATCAGGGAGCGTGCTTGATGCACCGGTGGCGGCCAGCGGATACATGCGGGCGCCTATGCGTTGCCGGCCGGTGACGACGTGGCGGCCCGGCGGGCGACCCGATGCCATATGCGCCGCTGCGCCGGAAGCCCGACGACAGCCACGGCGGTCAGGACCGTGACGTTGAGCAAGAGCTGCAGAGCCGAGCCCCACGCCTCGTGCCATCCGCCGAAAGCTACTGACACGCCAACGTCCGATGCCGCCGGGATGGTGGTGACCGAGATGAACACGCCGATCAGGGTGCTCGACCGCGCCTCGGTCAGTGAGACCACGCCGACCACCCCGGCCAGGGCGGCGACGATGAACGAGAACCAGTCCGGGGTGTTGATCAGGTTCGAGACCGGGCGGACGCCGAGGGTGTAGGCCCTGGGCGTCAGTCCGGTCCCGCGGACTATCAGGGCCAGCAGCAGCGCCCCGACCACGGCCAGGGTGAAGCCGATCACCAGCGCGCTGGCGCTCTGCCGCACCGGCGAGTAATCGCGGCGGGTCAGGCCAAACGCCAGGCTGAGGATGGCGCCGTATTCCGGGCCGACCACCATCGCGCCGACGATGAGGATCTGGGAGTTGGTCAGGATGCCCACGGCTCCGATCAGCCCGGCGATGACCAGCAGCCCGAACCAGCTCGGCGGAAAGGTCCCGTCCGTCTTGATCCGGGCCTCGATCTCGGGCCAGACGGGCGTGAACTGCTCGAACCGCCCCCGGCGCGCCGTGACCCGGTCGGCGAGAACGGAGATCGACGTATTGACGTTCTCCAGCACGATCGATCCCCGCTGCTCCACTCCGAGGGCGCGCAGCCGTCCGATCACGTCGTTGGCCGCGCTGTGCACCACGTCGAACTGCACGGCGTCGCCGTCTGGGTTGCTGACCACCCCGGGGAGCACCGTCAGGTTCAGCACCGCGGGCTCGGCGCGGAGCATCGGCATGAGGGTGTCGGTGACATCGGGCGGGCTCACCACACGCAGATGAATCACCAGCACATTGTGGCTTCAGCCACGCAAGCGAAACAAGATCGCCGGTGATGGCAGGATCGGACTCATGACTGAGGCAGGCATGGGCGGCGACGGCGTGGACCTCGAGCGGATGCTGGACCTGACCACGCCCTGGTGCCTGATGGTGGTCGCCACCTTGCGCATTCCCGACCACATCGCCGCGGGCCACCACGACATCGCCGACCTGGCCGCCGCGGCGGAATGCGACCGGGATGCCCTGCACGCCGTGCTCGGCTACCTCGTAGCCAAGGGGGTGTTCGCGGAGGAACCGCCCGGGCGGTTCTCCTGTAACCCGGCCGCCGAGCAGCTCGCGGCGCGGCGCTTCCTCGACCTGGAGGGCATAGGCGGAAGGATGGCCCACACGTGGGGGACGCTCCTGGACTACGTCCGCACCGGCCAGCCGGCTTACCAGAAGGTGTTCGGGCGGCCCTTCTGGGAGGATCTGGCCGCGAACCCGGAGGTCGCGGCGGACTTCGACGCGCTCATGGGACCAGCCGGGCACGGCGTGCCAGACTTCGACGTCGAGCTGACCGGCGGATGGACGCCGGTCCGCACGATCGTGGACGTCGGGGGCGGAACCGGGGCGATGCTGGCGTCGCTGCTGCGCCGCCACACCCACGTGCGGGGGACCCTCGTGGACCTGCCGGGCACGGTCGCCCGGGCCGCCGGGGTCATGGAAGGCGCCGGAGTGGCCAGCCGGGTAACGCTCGAAGGACGGAGCTTTTTCGACCCGCTGCCCGCGGGGGCCGACGTGTACCTGCTGAAGAGCGTGCTGAACGACTGGCCGGACGAACCCACAGTGGCCATCCTCCGCCGCTGCGCCGAGGCTGCCGGAACTGCCCGGCCCCCGGGCAGGATCGTCGTCCTCGGCGGGGTCTCGCCCGACGCAGCGCCACGGTCCCTGGGCATCGACATGCTCGTCGCGGGCGGGAAGACCAGCACGCTCACGCAGTTCGCCGAGCTGGCGCGGCGCGCCGGCCTCGAGGTCCTCGCCGCGGGCACCCAGGCCTCCGGCCGTTTCGTGGTCGAGTGCCGCCCGGCGAAATAGCCGGGCCAGCCGGCCATGCCTGGCCGTAGTGACCGGCCCGGGAGGACCAAGGCATCCGCGCAAGCGCGATTCAGCTTCAGGCGGAACGGCTCGGGGTAAGCAGCCTTCCTAATTCTTGGTTGCACTGTAATGCTGTAATCAAGAGGTGGAGGACCGGGAGATCTGATGGAGGGTAGTCACCCGCTGGACGCCTACTCGCAGATCGTCTCCGGCGTAGCCGAACGGCTGACGCCGAAGGTCGCGAGCTTGCGCGTGCCCCGCAGGGGAGGGCCGGGGGAGAGCCTCGGCTCGGCCGTCGTCTTCACCGGCGACGGTTTCCTGCTCACCAACGCGCACGTGGTGGCCGGGGCGAGCGGCGGTACCGCCGCGTTTTCCGACGGCACGTCGGTTCCGTTCCGGGTCGTGGGCGCGGACCCGCTATCCGATCTGGCCGTCCTGCGCGCTAACGGCACCACGCCGGAGCCCGCCGAGCTCGGCGAGGCCGACAAGCTGGTGGTCGGGCAGCTCGTGGTGGCCGTCGGTAACCCGCTCGGTCTGGCTGGCTCGGTAACCGCCGGCGTGGTCAGCGCGCTCGGCCGGTCGCTGCCCGCCCGCGGCCGCGTCATCGAGGATGTCATCCAGACCGACGCCGCGCTCAACCCGGGCAACTCGGGCGGAGCGCTAGCCGACGCGGACGCGCGCGTGGTCGGCATCAACACCGCCGTGGCCGGCGTCGGGCTGGGCATGGCGGTCCCGGTGAACGACACCACCCGGCGGATCATCTCCGCGCTCATACGCGACGGCCGGGTCCGGCGGGCCTATCTGGGCCTGGCCATGACGCCGGGCCCGGTGCCCGCCGGGTGGCGCGAGCGCCTCGGCCGGAAGACCGGTCTGCTCGTCGCCGAGGTGGTGGCCGACGGCCCCGCCGACCGGGCGGG
>JASIGD010000018.1 GCA_030045295.1 Streptosporangiaceae bacterium | reverse complement strand
TGCCCGGTCTCCAACCGGTGGGTGACCGACGGCCTGAAGGCAGCCGAGCTCAAGGTCATGCTCGACCGGTCCTTGCGGGCCACGGTGAACTCCGACGACCCGGCGTACTTCGGCGCGTACGTGAACGAGAACCTGGCCGCGGCGCAGCAAGCGGCCAGCCTGACCGTGCCGGAGGTAGCCCGGCTAGCTCGCAATTCCTTCCAGATCGCGTGGATCGATGCCGCGGACCGGGACGGGTACCTCCGCGACCTTGACGCCTACGTCGACCGGGCCAGGTAAGGGTAAGAGGTAAGGAGACGGGCCGGGCGTCAGTGCACGCAGAACTCGTTGCCCTCCGGGTCGCGCAGCGTGATGGAACTGCCGCGGACGCTGTCGGTCTGCCAGGCTAGGGTGGCGCCCGCCTGCACCAGCCGCTCCACGTGCTCGCTGACCAGCCGCTTGCGATGCTCGCCGCGCACGTGGGATCCGGCCACGCTGATGTCGAGGTGGACCCGGTTCTTGACCCCTGGGGCCTTGCCCTCGGGCACGCGCTGGAAGTACAGCCGGGGACCTTCGCCCGCCGGGTCGATCCTGGAGGCCACCTCGCCGAACTCCTCTTCCGGCAGGCCGATCGAACGCGCGAAGTCCTCCCAGCTCGCGAAGCCCTCCGGCGGCGGCTCGACCACGTAGCCCAGCGCCAGCTCCCAGAATTCGGCGAGCTTTTCCGGCTCGGCGGCGTCGAAGACAATCTGGATCTTGGTGTACATGGTGCTCACCTTAGGGGCACCGGCGGTGCCGCGCCGGCGCGGCACCGCCACCGCCACCGGCGCGGGCAGCGCGACCGGCAGCACCCGGGCGGCGAGCAGTACCAGCCCCGCTCACGGGTTGACGGGCCACGCACCGCCCGTTCCGGGAACGTTGCGGCCGCCGCTAGCCGCCGGCCATCGCCCCGACGATGAGGAACGGCTCGGCGCCGGCCGCGACCGCGGCCGGCAGCGGGGCGTCCGCGGGCTCGTTGGACAGGTCCCGCTCGCAGGCGTAGAACCGGACGAACGCGCGCCGCCGCCCGGTCCCGCGGTCGCGGATCGTCCCGCGCAGTACCGGGTACTGAGCCTCCAGCGCGTCGAGCACGGCCTGCCGGGTGACCGCGTCCCGCTCGCCCGTGACGCACAGCCGGACCTCGCCGTCGACGCGGGCCAGGTTCTTCAGGTGCGCGGGCAGGATGATCCGGACCGTCACCGCGTCCGGGCCGGCCCGCTCGCCCACGACCCCCGGTTCGCCGCTGCTCATCGCAGCGTCTGGACTTCGACCGACAGCACGGCCGGCAGGTCGCGCGCGATAGCCTCCCAGGTGTCACCCGCGTCCGCGGACACGTAGACCTGCCCGCCCGTGGTGCCGAAGTACACCCCGCACTCATCCAGCGAGTCGACCGCCATCGCGTCCCGGTACACGTTGACGTAGCAGTTCTCCTGGGGCAGCCCGCGGGTCAGCGGTTCCCACTCGTTGCCGCCGCTGCGGCTGCGGTACACGCGGAGCCGGCCGTCCGGCGGGTAGTGAAGAGAATCGCTGGTGATCGGCACCACGTAGACCGTGTCCGGCTCGTGAGCGTGGATGGCGATCGGGAAGCCGAAATCGGTGGGCAGGTCGCCGCTGATCTCTTGCCACGTCTGGCCCGCGTCGTCGCTGCGCATCACGTCCCAGTGCTTCTGCATGAACAGCGTGTCCGGGCGCGCCGGGTTCATCTCGACGTGATGCACGCAGAACCCGACCTCGGGCTCATCCTCAGGCAGGGTGCCCTCTGAATGCAGGCCCCGGTTGACCGGGCGCCACGTCTCGCCGTCGTCGTCGCTGCGGAACGTGCCCGCCGCTGAGATCGCGGTGAACATCCGCCCCGCGTGCGCCGGGTCCAGGATGATCGTGTGCAAGCACATCCCGCCGGCCCCGGGCTGCCATCCTGGGCCCGACTCGTGCGTGCGCAGCCCGGTCAGCTCCGTCCAGGTCGCCCCGCCGTCGTCGGTCTTGAACAGCGCGGCGTCCTCGATGCCGGCGTACGCCACGTCCGGGTCGGCGGGCGACGGCTCCAGGTGCCAGACTCGCTTGAACTCGAAGGGCCGCGGGGTGCCGTCGTACCACAGGTGGGTGCCGGGTTCGGTGGCGTAGCTGAAGTCGTTTCCGACCGCCTCCCACGTGGCTCCGCCGTCGTCGGAGCGCTGGATCACCTGGCCGAACCAGCCGCTGCTCTGCGACGCGTAGATCCGGTCCGGGTCGGCCGGCGAGCCCTTCAGGTGGTAGATCTCCCAGCCGCCGAAGTGCGGGCCGCTGACGTCCCACTTCGCGCGGGTCCCGTCCGAGGTCAAGATGAACGCGCCCTTCCGCGTCCCGGCCAAGACTCTTATCCGTGTCATCGCTACTCCCTTCCGCCGATATGACGCGCGGCGGACCGGAAAGTCATCGCCGGCTTTTTTTCAGCTATTCTCCAGCTTGCCCGTCCACATGCGCGGATGGTTCTCCACAACCGCAGGACCTGTACGGTCTGGGGCTCGCGCGCGCCCGTATCCACAGCCCGCGTGTTGTTACGCGGCCGTCCTCCACAGGTTCACCTTCCCTGTGCCCCTAGCAATCCACAAGCCGTCGGCGGTAGCGTGCTCTTTCCTGGGCAGTGCGCCAGCAAGCGCCGAGCAGGGGTCCAGGTTAGCGTTCGGGCGGGCGCGGCGAGGCGATCAGCATGAGCAGAGCCGGTGGCGGTTCGATCGCGGCCGGCGTGTCGGCACGTCGCCAGGTTGTCGTAGACGTCATCCTCCTGTTGACCAGCAACGGCCGCATCATGCTGCGCGAGCGGGCCAATACCGGTTACGGCGACGGCGCGTACGAGCCGCCGTCGGGCGAACTCGCGGACGGCGAGACGATCGTCGAGACGGCGATCCGGGTGGCCTCGGCGGCCGGGATCGCGATCGGCGCCGGGAACGTGTCGCTCGCCCACGTCATGCACGACGTCTCCGGCAGCGGCCGCATCGCGTTCTTCCTGTCCGTATCCGGCTGGGCCGGCCGGTCTACCCCGCCCGACGCGGGCTGGTTCCCACTGGACGACCTGCCGACCAACATGCTCGACCGGGCCCGGGCGGCGCTCAGGAACTACGCCGGCGGGATGCGCTTTTCCACCTACCCGGCGTTCGTGCTCGCGGGTACCGGCGAGGCCGACGCCTGCCACGTGGATGGCCAGCCCGTCGGGGCCGATGTGCCTCTCGGGGCCGACGTGCCCTTCAGGGCCGACGTGCCCGTCGGCGCCAACGGACTTTCCGGGACTGACGGACCTAACGGTACTAAGGAGCTATTTGGGGCTGGTGAGTCACATGGGGCTAATAGGGTTTCTGGGGCTAAGGGACTCGCGTCGCAGAACGGCGCGGCACGGCGGGAGGAAGCCTGCGGCGTCCGCCTCCCCGGCTGACTCACTGTCGCCCGCGCGGCCGGTGATGGCCGAGAATCGGGCCGCCGCGGATCGCGCGCGCTCCGGCCGGCACGCCCGCCAGCCCTCCCGGCCGCCACGCTCCGATAAGCTGACCGGCGATGGCACTGATCCTGAACGCGCACGGGTCGAAGAACGACATCTTCGTCACCGCCATTACGCCCGCTGACTTCGCGTCCGAGACGGACCTGCGCGCCTTCGTCCGCAACCTGTGCGACCGGAACGGCCCGTTCGGCGGCGATGGCGTCTACTTCTACGACGCCGGCGGGGCGGTGGCCCAGGCCTGGTTCTTCAACCCAGACGGCTCGCCGGCCGAGTTCTGCGGCAACGGCATGCGCTGCCTGGGCCGGGTGCTGCTCGACCTGCGCGGGACCGAGACGGCCGTGATACGCAGCGGCCAGCGTGACTACACGGTGCGGCGCGGCTCGTCCACGGCCGAGGGCGTCCGCCAGATCAGGCTCGAGCACCCTGCGGTCGACTTTGACCCGCAGGTGCCGGTGGTGGCGGGCCTGAACCCCGCGGTGGAGGCGAGCCTGCCCGAGCTTGACCCGGCTCTGTTGTTCACCGCCGTGACGGTCCCGAACCCCCACCTGGTCGCCGTGATCGACAAATACGTCGAATCCGACCTGGTCGCGATGGGAGAGCAGGTGGCGGCCCGGCCCGAGAAGTTCCCCGCCGGAGCCAACCTGTCGGTCCTGCTCCCGCTGGCCCCGGCCGAGGTTTTCGTCCGCACGTTTGAACGCGGCGCCGGGCTGACCGCCTCCTGCGGTTCCGGCATGGCCGCGGCCCGGGCGGTCTACTCCCGGATCGGCCGCGGCGACCCCGAGCGCGATATCGTCGTCCGCAACGCGGGCGGGATGGCCACGGCGTCGCTGTCCGTGCGGGACGGGCAGTGGTTCCCGGTCCTGCAGGGAAACGCCACATTCGTCTACCGGGCTGACGTCGACCCGGCCGAGCTGGCCCGCGCCCTGCCCGCCGAGGCCCTGGTCCCCAGGCTGCAGCCGTTCCCCGGCGAGATCCGTGCTTACTCCGCCCACCAAGAACAGAACCGCGAGCGGCTCCGCGCGGCCGGCGTCGAAACCTGCTGAGGCACGGATCACCGCGCCGTGGCGCACGCCGCGATCTTTTTATCCCGAACGAAGCTGGCTGCGTGTACCCGCGGCCGCCTCAGCTCTGCTGGCGTATCGTCAGCGCACCGGGACACGCGGATACGACGAGCGTCCGGCCCGCCGCGATGACCTCCCCGTCGATCTGCCGCGGCAGTTCGGCGTCGGCGCTGATCTCCACGCGCCGCGCCTGGAAGCGTTCCAGCTGCCGGTCCTGGCGCCGGCTGCGGGTCAGGATCCGGCCCGCCACGCGCGGCCAGCCGAGCGCGCCCGAGGGCGCGAGAATCCCCACGTCGAGCCGCCCGTCGTCCACTTTGGCCTCGGGCAGCAGCACGAAGCCCCCGGGCAGCAGGCCCGCGTTCCCGACCACCACGCACCGCGTGCGCCGGGGCAGCGGCTCGCCGCCGTCCAGGCGCACCGTGAACCTGTGCGCCGGCCAGGCCAGGTGCGTGACGCCCGACACGGCGTAGGCGGCCCAGCCGAGCCTGCGCTTGCTCCGCCGGCCTGCCGCGCCGACCACGGCCGCGTCCAGGCCGATTCCGGCCATGGCCACGAAGCTGATCGCACCGCCCGGCTCGCCCAGGTCCACCCTGGCCAGGTCGATCCGGCGGTCTGCGCCGCGGAACCCGGCCTCGATCGCGCGGTCAGACCCGGCCGGGATCCCCAGCGCCCGCGCGGTCAGGTTCGCGGTGCCGAGCGGCACGATCGCCAGCGGTATCCCGGTGCCGGCCAGAGCCTGCGCGCAGGCCCGCACGGTGCCGTCGCCGCCCGCCGCGAACACCAGACGGGTCCCGTCGGCCACCGCCTGGCGCGCCAGCCGCAGGCCGTCCTCGGCCGCGGTCGTCTCCGCGAACACCGGTTCCCAGCCGCGCGCTCGCGCCGCCTCCCGGCAGCGTCGCAGGAATCCGCGCGGATCGCGGACCAGCCTCCGGTTGACCACGAACGTGACGGACGGCATGGTCCATTGTGCGCGATCTGTCCATCCGCCAAGGCAGCGGAGCCTAGTGGCCCGGCAGGTGCCAGCGGTAGGGCGCGACCAGCCGCTTCACCGACTCCGGTCCCCACGAGCCGGACGCGTACGGCTCAACCGCCGGCGGATGGTCGAGCAACGGCGCCGAGATCTCCCACAGTCGCTCGATCCCTTGCGAGCTGGTGAACAGCGTCTGGTCGCCGAGCATGGCCAGCAGCAGGAGGCGCTCATAGCCTTCGAGCGCGTTCGCCGAGGCGAACGAGTCCTGGTAACTGAAGGTCATCGTGGCATGGCCCAGGGCCAGTTCAGGGCCGGGGACCTTGGCCAGGAACTCCGTGGTGATCGACCCCGGGTCGGCGAAATCGATGACGATCTCGTTGCACCGGCCGGTCGGAATGTCCCTGCGGTGCACGCGGAACATCCGGGTCGGCGGCTCGTGAAAGCCGATCGTCACGACCTGCCGGCTGGCTCCCATGGCCTTGCCCGACCGCAGGAAGAATGGCACTCCGTGCCAGCGCCAGTTGTCCACCTCGGCCCGGACCGCGACCATGGTCTCGGTTTGCGAGTCGGCCGCCACCCCGGGCTCGGAGCGGTACCCGTCATACTGCCCGCGGACCACGTGCCGCACGTCGAGCGGCCGCAGCGCCTGGTAGACCTTGAGCTTCTCGTCCCGCAGCGGCCCGGCGCTCAGCGATACAGGCGGTTCCATGGCCACGAACCCCAGCACCTGGAACAGGTGGGTGACGATCATGTCCCGGTAGGCGCCGGTCGCGTCGTAGAACGCGGCCCGCCCCTCGATCGACAGCGTTTCCGGCACGTCGATCTGCACGTAGTGGATGTGCGAGCGGTTCCAGACCGGCTCGAACAGCCCGTTCGCGAACCTGAACGCGAGGATGTTGTCGACCGACTCCTTGCCCAGGAAGTGGTCGATCCGAAACACCTGCGACTCGTCGAAGACCGCGTGCACCGCCTGGTTCAGCCTGCGTGCCGAGTCCAGGTCGGTGCCGAACGGCTTCTCGATGATGACCCGGGCGCCCTTGGCGAGACCGGATTCGCCGAGGAGTTGGACCACCGTGGTGAAAGCGACCGGCGGTACCGCCAGGTGGTAGAGCCGGCCCGGCGTCCCGCCGATCTCCTTCTCGGCCCGCTGGACCGCTGCGACCAGTTCGTCGGCGTTACCCGGCCCGGCGGCCGCGAACGACAGGTTCTTCACGAAGTCGGACCAGAGCGGGTCGTCGGGCTTGGTGATGCAGAACTCGGCGCATGATTGCCGGGCGTGCTCCCGGAACTGCTCGTCGGTCATGGCCGAGGCAGGCGGTGCCGTGCCGATCAGGCGGAACTCCTTCGGCAGCAGGCGGGCCGCGTACAGATGGAACCACCCGGGGAGCAACTTGCGCTTGGCCAGGTCTCCGGTGGCACCGAACAGCACGATGACGTGGTTGTCCGGCCGCGTCGACCGGTCCGAATCGTTGCTCACGGCGGGTTATGCCTTCTTCTCCGCGTGCCCGCCGAACTCCGAGCGCATCGCGGACAAGACCTTGTCGGCGAACATGCCCAGGTTCCTGGACTCGAACCGCTCGTACAGCGAGGCGGCGATGACCGAGGCGGGCACGCCCTCGTCCACCGCGGCCAGCACCGTCCACCGGCCCTCGCCGGAATCCGACACCCGGCCGGTGAAGTCGGCCAGATCGGGCGACCTGGCGAAGGCGGCCGCGGTCAGGTCGACCAGCCACGAACTGATCACCGATCCGCGGCGCCACACCTCGGCGACCTGGCCGGGGTCGATCGTGTACTGGTACGCCCAGGCGTCGCGCAGCGGCGCGGTCTCCGCGTCGATCTCCTCCATGTGCCGACCCACGTCCGCGTGCTCGATGATCGACAGGCCCTCGGCGATCGCGGCCATCATGCCGTACTCCACGCCGTTGTGCACCATCTTGACGAAGTGCCCGGCTCCGTTCGGCCCGCAGTGCAGGTAACCCTGCTCGGCCGTTCCCCCCGGTTGCAGCCCCGGCGTGGGCTCCACGGTGCCCTTGCCCGGCGCGATGCTCTTGAATATCGGGTCCAGGCGCCGGACCGGCTCGTCTTCGCCGCCGATCATCAGGCAGTAGCCCCGGTCCAGGCCCCACACGCCGCCGCTGGTGCCGCAGTCGATGTAGTGCAGGCCGTCCCGCTGGAGGTCTTTGGCGCGGGTGATGTCGTCGCGGTAGTACGAGTTTCCGCCGTCGATCACGATGTCATCCGGGTCGAGCAGCGGCCGCAGCTCAGTCAGGGTCGGCTCGAC
>JASIGD010000151.1 GCA_030045295.1 Streptosporangiaceae bacterium | reverse complement strand
CGCGGGCGCCCGGGCCAGGCCGGCGATGAGGCCGGCCGCGGCCTCGGTGCTCAGCCGCTCGGTGTTGATCACCACGTCGTAGTCGGTGCTGGATTCCTCGCCGATGCCGTGGACGCGCTTGAGGTAGCTGGCCCGCGCCGCGTCCGACTGGCGGACCGCCCGGGCGGCGTCCTTGTCGCTGAGGCCCAGCTCGGACGTCAGCCGGGACGCCCGCGTCGACGGCGGAGCGGTGACCCACACGCGCAGCACGTCCGGCCGGCCGGCGCACGCGTAGCACGCCGCGTGCGCGACCAGCACCACGTTCCCGCGGTCCGCGGCGTCGCGCACCGCGTCCCGGATCAGCCACAGCAGCATGTCCGTCTCGTCGAAGGCGTACAGCGGCGGCGGCGAACTCACGTCCGGGGCGGCTCGGAGCGCCATCTCCGCAAGTCGACTGAAGAACGACTTGCGCTGCTCAGCCTCGCTGACGACGGCCCGATCCACGCCGCGGTCTCTGGCGACCTGGGCCACGATGGCCTCGTTCAGGTAGCCGAAGCCGAGCTGGTCGGCCACGGCGCGGCCGATGGCCTCGGCGCCGGACCCGTACACCTGCGACAACGCGACGGCACGGTAGCCCATGGTCCCTCCCGGTCACGACCGGAGCTCCGTAAGGCCAACATACTCAATCGCGCCGCGGCCCGGCCAGTACGCGAGCTGACCCGTTGCGCAAACAGGCTTCTAAGCCGGCGGTCAGCCCCCCCGCGGAATAGTGACATAATGCGGCCATCAGCTGCACCCCAGCTTCCTACCTCGGCGGAGGTTGTACGAATGATCACGGGTCCCCAGCAAGGCAGCATAAACGCAGAGAGCAAATCACTTGCGCACGCCAAGCCCAGCGAGCGCGGCCAGGCGACCGGGGAAGATCACTTCGCTCACGCCGCGGGTAGCACCTGCAAAGCCTGTGGCCGGACGATTGAACCGGGACAGAACGCACGTCGCAGGGGCGATGCCGGCTGGGTGCATGATGTCTGTCCGGCAGTGCCAGCTGACCGGGCAGGCGCAGACCGATGACACTACCCCGTTGGGCAATTAGCCTGCAATTAGCGAGGGCGACGAGCGGTCCGTCACGGCTACTTCTGGCTCGTCTGTCAGAGGATTTCGGCGTAATCAAGAAAGGGCATCACGTTGAGCATTATGAGTTTCCCCGCGCTCCTGATCATCTGGCTTGCGGTACTGTTTGCCGCTTACCTCGGTGGGTGGGTCGCTCACATCATGGGCCGGGGCACCCGGAATTTATCGGGCGTGTCTTACCATGCCCCCACTGATCACGCTGTGCCTGATCCACGTGACGAAACGTACAGCCGGACCGTTCCGGAAACATCACCGCCCAGCGCGAAGGGCGCGAACGTGGTGATGAGCCTGCTTGGCGAGCTGATATCGAGGCGTTCCTCGAGGTCTTGGCGATACCCGGGAGCCCAAGCTGCTGCCGTGGGCTTCTGCTGCTCATGTGCCTGGTCGCGCTCTATCGTGCCGTAGCGGACGGGCGCCGGATGGATGCGGTAGCGCGAAGCGGGGATGGAACAGGCTGACGACCGCTTTAGCCGTCGTGGCATGCCTGGTCCAGGACACGAGATCCGCAAGGGAGCCGATATGACTCACCGCGCCCGGCTCAGCGAGGGCAGCTCGCCGCTAGTCCACATGATGCTGCTGGCCGGCGCGCCTGAGCGCATCCTGGCCCTGCGGCTGGCGATGTCGTCGTCGATCGGGCCATCGTCGGTGGTGCTCGACGCTGGATGCGGGGCACTGGGAGTGCTGGCCATCATGGCGGCCCGGCTCGGTGCCCGCCGGGTCGTCGCCGTGGACCGCGGCCGTCTTGACGTCGCGCGGGCGCTGGCAGACGAAAACGGCGTCGCCGACCGGATCGAGTTCCGCCAGTGCGACCTTGCCGATCTCCCCGCCAGCACCGGGAGCTTCGACGTCATCTTCGGGATGGTCTACCACAACGAGCCTCGCCGCGACCTGCCGCAGCAGCAGCTCATGGCCGGGCTGGCCACCCGCTTCGCCCGTCCCGGCACCGTGTTCATCCCCGGCACTGTGCGCTACACCGTCGCGGGCTACGACTCGGCACGCCCTGATCCGGCCGGAAACACCTTGCAAGACCGCTGGAACAGCGCCGTCGGCCGGGCCGAGGCCCACACCGGAATCACCATGGCCGCCATCCGCCAGGTCCCCACCGCTGACTACTCCACCGTCATGGAACGGCTATCGCCCTCCCCCGGTCCGCGGGCAACCCGGGTCCGCCGGGCGCTGGCCGGGCCGGACATGACGCTGCTCACCAGCCGCGAGCTGTTCACCGAGATCAGCTACGCCGATCCGGCGACGGCCTCCGCCTACCCCGCGGGCCTCGCCTTGCCCGTCACCGCGCCTGGGCGGCTCGACACCACGATCTGGCGCCAGGAACTCAAGTTCGGCGGCCTGCTCATCCGGAGCACCGAAACCACCCACACGCTCACCCCGCCCCGCGACGTCCGGCCCGGCGACACTGCCATCCTGTCCACCGATGGCGGCTGGGGCGACGCGATCCCCCTCACCGTACGCCACGACGGCCGCGCCTAACCCAGCCAGCGACCACGGCAACCGGGGAGCGGCGGACGGTCAGAAACGAACCGGCGGCACATCGGTCAGAACCCGCCACAGGCCAGAGGGCAAATTAGCTGCTGCGGGGTTCCCCGCGGACAGGCACCCGTCGGGTCTGACCTAGGATCAACCACCTGACGGCACTGGCGGATCCGGTCTCGCGGGCAGGGATCGCGCGCGTGCGCTCACGGCGTCCAGGGAACTGGCCGACCAGTGAATGCCGCCAGCCGGTCGATGGCGGGTGCGTCGTCTCGGATCGGCTGCGGATCGGCGAATCGTCCGGCCCGCGGTTGGCTGGGCAGTTCGGCTCGGACGAACGTGAGCGCCTGCTCGGCGAGATCGTCGGGCAGTTCTACCGCGGCGCCGGTTGCCTGGACAAGGTCCCACCCGTGCGCGAGCAGATCCGCGACGCGCCACTGCAGCCGCTCAGCGCCGGTGGCAACGCCCAGCGGTGTCGCCCGGCTTCGTTCCAGAACCCCTGGCAGGGCAGCGGCGGCCTGCAACGTGGCAGCAGATCGATGGTAGGCCCTGGCCGGATCGGCGCCGAGACGGTCGGCCCTGCGTTCGGGCGTCGGGCTTCCCTCGAACAGTGCCGCGATCACGAGGTTCATCCCGACGAGGTGATTGACCAGATCGCGCACGTTCCACTCTGTACACGGGGTCGGCACCGTCCACTGGTCGGCAGCTATACGGTCGACCAGGTCGCCTACGACCACGGACGCACGTGCGAGACCATCGACCATCGCAGAGTTGGTCACTCGGCGAGGCTACGGCACGATCCACTCGACGTCACACCGGTTTTCGGTGATCGGCTCGGCGCGCAGGCCGCGATGGACGGTAGTCGGTGATCCGCCCGCTCCTACGGATCCGGAGGCGGCCCGTAGTCGGGGGGAGGCCCGCTGGGTTCTGCGGATGGCTGGCGCGCCGGGATCTGGCGAGTGGTGAACAGCGCGATCAACGCGATGAGGGCGAGTAGCGACAATGACGAGCGGAGCCCGTCGATGCGGGCGTCGGCGTTCTCGGCCACGATCGCGTCGGCGGCCTTGGCGGGCACCCCGGCCCGGTCAAGTGCGGCCTGGAGGTCTTTGTCGGACAGGAACGGGATGCCCGCCGAAAGCTCTACCTGAGCCTTGGCGGAGACGTCCTTGGGGACGTCGGGGTTGTTCTGAATGCCGGCCAGGAAGGACGTGGTCAGCGCCGCGATGAGCACCGCGCCGGCCAGCGCGGTCCCGATCGAGGCGCCGAGGTTGGTCACCGTGTTCTGGATTCCGCCGACCTCGCCGCTTTGCTCGTCGGGAACCGAGGACACGGTCACGCTGCCGAGCTGGGAGGCCAGCGCGCCGACACCGAGGCCGGCGAGCAGCAGCGGCCAGGTCACGATCTCGGGTCCGGCCCCGGCGTCGAGCGCGGCCACCATGATCACGATTCCGGCGAACAGCGCGAGGAACCCGATCTGGACCACGCGCCGCGGGGAGGCGTCCGGGAAGACCTTGGGCACCCCCGCGGCGGCCAGCAACAGCGTGATGGACAGCGGCAGCAGCCGCACGCCGGTCGCGACCGCCGAAAGGCCGAGCGCGACCGACAAGAACAGCGGCACCGCGAAAAACAGGCCAGCCTGCAGCAGGTACTGGAACAGGAATGCGGTCAGCCCGCCGCGCAGGGTCCGGTTCCGCAGCATCGCCGGATCCACCAGCACCGCGCCGCCGCGGGCCCGCCGGTGGATCTCCCACCACATGAAGACCCGCAGCACCACCCCGCCGGACAGGACCAGCCAGATCACCGGCGACAGGCCCAGCCACTGGGGGGCGCCTTGCTTGGGCTGGACGAAACCCCACGTCCCGGCGCGCAAGATGCCGTACACGATGAGCCCCAGGCCCAGTGCTGACAGCATAGTGCCCACCAGGTCCAGCCGCGCGCCCTGCTCGGGCGGGGTGTCGGCGACGCGGCGGGTGAACGCCAAGATGATCAGCACGATCAGGACTTCCCCGACGAACACCCACCGCCAAGACGCGTAGGTGG
>JASIGD010000017.1 GCA_030045295.1 Streptosporangiaceae bacterium | reverse complement strand
GGGTTCTCCAGCGCCGCCGTGCCGATGTTGACCCGGGCGCAGCCGGTGCCGAGCGCGCGGGTCAGCGAGTCGTCGTCCCTGATGCCGCCGGACATCTCGACGGCGATGTCCAGCTTCCGGACGACCTCGGCGAGCAGGTCCGCGTTCGATCCGCGGCCGAAGGCCGCGTCCAGGTCGACCAGGTGGATCCACGAGGCCCCGGCTCGCTGCCAGCCCAGCGCGGCCTGCACCGGGTCGCCGTACCTGCCGCCGCTGCCCGCCACGCCCTGGACGAGCTGGACCGCGTGCCCGTCGGTGACGTCGACCGCGGGGAGCAACGTCAGCCCGGTCACAGCGTGCCGAGCCAGTTGGCTAGCAGCGCGGCGCCCGCGTCGCCGGACTTCTCCGGGTGAAACTGGGTCGCGGACAGCACCCCAGGCTCGACCTGTCCGACCTGCTCGACGGCGGCGGCGAACCGCTCGCCGTGCTCGGCCCAGGAGATGAGGGCACCCGCGGCGGCGAGCTGCGCGGCGGGCTGCGACCGCAGCGCGTACGAGTGCACGAAGTAGAACCGCGTCCCTGGCGCGATCCCGGCGAACAGCCGCGAGCCCGGCGCGGCCGACACGGTGTTCCAGCCCATGTGCGGCAGCACGCCGGCCTCCAGCCGCTCCACCGTGCCCGGCCAGGCCCCGCAGCCTTCGGCCCGGCCGTCTTTTCCCGGGGGGACCGCCCCCCCGGACCCCCCCGGCGCTTCCGCGCTAGCGGAGAACAGGACCTGCATGCCCACGCAGATGCCCAGGACCGGGCGGCCGAGCTCGACCCGCCGCGCGATCAGCTTGTCCCCGCCGACCGCCCGCAGCCCGGCCATGCAGGCCGCGAACGCGCCCACGCCGGGCACGACCAGCCCGTCGCACTCGAGCCCGGCGTCGGCGTCGGCGGTCACGTCCACGTCCGCGCCCGCCCGGGCCAGCGCGCGCTGCGCCGAGCGCAGGTTCCCCGACCCGTAGTCGAGCACGACCACGCGCGGCATCTAGAGCACGCCCTTGGTGCTCGGGATGCCGCCGACCCTCGGGTCCGGCGCCGCCGCCGCGCGCAGCGCTCGCGCCACCGCCTTGAACTGGGCTTCCACGATGTGGTGCGGGTTGCGGCCCTCGATGACCCGGACGTGCAGGCAGATCCCGGCTGAGGACGCCAGCGACTCGAATACGTGCCGGGTCAGCGTGGTGTCGTAGCTGCCGATCAGCGGGGCCATCCCGGCCGGCTCGTGGTGCACCACGTAAGGCCGCCCGGACAGGTCCACCGCGGCCTGCACCAGCGTCTCGTCGAGCGGGACGAGCGCGTCGCCGAACCGGGAGATGCCCGACTTGTCACCCAGCGCTTCCCTGAGCGCCTGCCCGAGCGCGATGGCCGTGTCCTCCACCGTGTGGTGGGCGTCGACCTCGGTGTCGCCCTTGGCCCGTACGGTCAGGTCGAGACAGCCGTGCCTGGCCAGCTGGGCGAGCATATGGTCGAAGAAGGGAACCCCGGTGCCGACCTCGGCCGCTCCGCTGCCGTCCAGGTCCAACTCGACGAGGATCCGGGTCTCGCGGGTGACCCGCTCTACCCGCGCCGCTCGGGTCATGACCGCAGCACCTCATCGAGCGCCGAGCGGAACGCCGCCATATCCGCTGGTGTCCCCACCGTGACCCGCAGCCACCGCGGTGGGCCGACCGCACGGACGAGCACGCCGCGGTCGAGCAGTTCCTGCCAGACCTCGTGGCGCGCGGGAAACTTGCCGAACAGCACGAAGTTCGCGTCCGAGTCCGCCACGGTCAGCCCGCGCTGTCTAAGCCAGGCGACGAGCCCGTCCCGTTCGGTACGAAGAACTTCGACGGTAGCCAGGGGCTCGGCGGCCAGCGCGAGTGCGGCCCTCGCCACCGCCTGGGTGACGGCGGACAGGTGGTACGGCAGCCGAACGAGTAGCAGCTTCTCGATGACCTCCGGGGCCGCGGCGAGGTAGCCGACCCTGGCGCCCGCCATGGCGAACGCCTTGGACATGGTGCGGGTGAGCACGAGATGCGGGTGGCGCGGCATGAGGCTGAGCGCGCTGGGTGTGCCCGAGCGGGCGAATTCCGCGTACGCCTCGTCCACCACCACCAGGCCCGGCGCCGCCTCGCAGACCGCCTCGATCAGCTCGATCGGGGCGGCCGTGCCGGTCGGGTTGTTCGGCGAGGTCAAGAAGACCACGCTCGGCCGCGCGCCTTCGATGGCGCGCACCGCCCGTTCCGGGTCGAGCCGGAAATCCTCGTCGCGGTCCGCCGTCAGCCAGCCCGTACAGGTCACCTTGGCGATCAGCGAGTGCATGGAGTAGCCGGGCTCGAAGCCGAGCGCCCGCCGTCCAGGGCCGCCGAAGGCCTGCAGCAGCTGCTGGATGACCTCGTTCGACCCGTTGGCCGCCCACACGTGGCGGGCGGTCAGGCCGTGACCCAGGTAGTCGGCCAGGTCCTTGCGCAGCTCGACCGCATCCCGGTCCGGGTAGCGGTTCAGGGTCGCGGCCACCTCGGCCACCGCCGCCGCGACCGCCCGTTGCAGCCGGGGGCTGGGCGGGTACGGATTCTCGTTGGTGTTCAGCCGCACCGGCACGTCGATCTGCGGCGCGCCGTACGGATGCAGGTCTTTGAGGTCCTCCCGAACGGGCAGCGGTGCACCGGCCATCATCGGTGCCCGCCGTCCAGGGGTACCCGAACGCGGACGGCCGCGACGTGCGCGGCCAGGTCTTCGGCACCGCCGAGCGCGTCGATCAGCGGCGCCGCCGCGGCCAGGGCTGCTGAGTCGCACTCGACGACGTTGACCAGCCGGCCGAACGCGAGCACGGATAGCCCGCCGGTGTGCCGCGCGGTCCCCCCGGTCGGCAGCACGTGGTTCGAGCCGGCCAGGTAGTCCCCGAGCGACACGGGCGAGAACGGGCCGACGAAGACCGCGCCCGCGTTGGTGACCCGCGCCGCCAGCTTGGCCGCCTCCCGGGCCTGGACCTCCAGGTGCTCGGGCGCCCACGCGTCGCTCACGGCCAGTGCCGCGTCGTCGGTGTCGACGAGCACGCACGCGGACTGGCCCGCGAGCGCCTTCTCCACCCGCTCACGGTGCCTGGTCGCCGGCACCTGGCGGTCAAGCTCGGTGCCGACCTGACCGGCGAGGCCCTCGTCGGTCGTGATCAGCAGGCACGCGGCCAGCTCGTCGTGCTCGGCCTGCGCGATCAGGTCGGCGGCCACCTGGGCGGGGTCCGCGGTGTCGTCGGCGATGATCGCCACCTCGGTCGGGCCGTTCTCGCCGTCGGTGCCGACGACGCCGTGCAGCAGGCGCTTGGCGGCGGCGACGTAGACGTTGCCCGGGCCGGTGATGACGTCGGCCGGCGCGCAATCGGCCGTGCCGTAGGCGAACATCGCGAGCGCCTGCGCCCCGCCCACCGCGTGCACCTCGCGGACTCCGAGCAGCGCGCAGGCGGCGAGCACGGACGGGTGCGGCAGGCCGTCATGGTCCGCCCGCGGCGGCGACGCCACCGCGATCGAGCCGACCCCGGCCACCTGGGCGGGAACGACGTTCATGACCACCGACGACGGATAGGCGACCAGGCCGCCCGGCACGTACACCCCGGCCCGGCCGACGGGGACGAAACGGCCGGTGACGGTGAGCCCGTCGGTGACCTGCGTGATGGCCTCGGCCGGGACCTGCGCGCCGTGCACCAGAGCGGCGCGGCGGGCCGCTTCGGTCAGGGCCTGCTTGACCTCGGGGTCGAGCCGGGCGAGGGCCTGGTCCAGCGCGGCCTGCGGGACCAGCGTCGTGGCCAGGTCCACGCCGTCGAAACGCGCCGTGTACTCGCGCACGGCCGCGGCGCCGCGGCGCCTGACGTCGTCGCAGACCGGGCGGATCTGCGTAACGGCGGCCTCAACGTCGGTGGCGGCCCGGGGCAAGACGCCGGCCAGCGCCGTCCGGCTGAGGCGGCCGGGTTCGCGGCCGCGCAGGTCGATACGGGAAAGCACCCGCCTAGTTTATGGAGAACTCCGCCGTCACCGGGTTACAGGGGTCCGTCAGGCCCGAGGTCCCGCTGGACCCGCCGGCCCGCCGATTGGTCCGACCGGCGGGTGCCCGTCTCGGCGAGCAGGATGACCGCCGAGGTGAGCAGCGGCCAGAACGCGAGCGAGCTCTTGGCGCCCAGCGCCAGGGACACGTTGAAGAAAGTCCCGTTCGGGCTGGACGCGAGCAGGTGGTTGTAGGTTCCCAGCCCGATATTCTCGCCCACCCACATCGCGAGCAAGGCGGCCGCCACCGCGCCGAGTACGAGGCCGGCGGTGGCCGGCCAGCCGGCCCGGCGGACCAGCAGACGGTAGCCGAGTACGCCGGTGATCAATCCGCCGACCGCGACGATCAGGCAGAACCAGCCGTCGGCGGCGATGAACGCGCTGCTTTCCGCGTTCACGAGCTCGGCCTCCCCGTGGGCGATCTCCTGCAGCACCGCCCGTGGCGCGACCGCGGCCCAGATGAGGCCGGCCGCGATGCCCAGCACCGCGCTGCCCGCCAGCGCCGCGAAAAAAGCAGTCAGCCCCTTCGTCAGACCCTCCATGTCCGCCGGATCGCTCCCGCACGATCGTACCCACCACCACGGGCAGCTAGCCGACACAGGCTGGGCCGAGTAGCTGCTTGAGGTCGCCGATCAGGGCGGGCGAGGCAGCTACTCGCAGCTTGTCGTCAAGACGGACCACTGTCGTGCGCTCGTGGCCGCGTAGCCGCAGGTGCACCTCGGTCGGACCCGGGTGCGTGCACAGCACCTCCCTGAGCCGCTCCACCACCGGCGGCACGCACCTGGCCACCGGCATGGACACCACGAAAGGGCCCGAGTCAGCCACCGAAAGGTCCGGGATGGTCAGGTCCATGGCGATCAGCTTGGGCACGTCGTCCCGGCGATCCACCTTGCCTTTCACGACCACCACCGCGTCTTCGGTGATCGAGGTGGCGTACAGCTGGTAGGTCTGCGGGAAGAACAGCACCTCGATGGCCCCGCCCAGGTCTTCCAGGGTGGCCGCCGCCCACTGGTTACCCTGCTTGGTCACCTTTCGCTGCACCCCGGACAAGATGCCGCCCACCTTGACGACCTGGGCCTCGGACCGGTCGGCCCGGGGCCGTTCGGCGTCGTCCGCCATCAAGTCGGCGAGTGAGCAGTCACCCTCCTTGGCGATGATGTGCTCGACGCCGAGGAGCGGATGGTCAGAGACGTACAGCCCGAGCATTTCGCGCTCGAAGTTCAGCAGCGTGGCCTTGTCCCACTCCCCGGCCGGCACAGGGACGTCGAAGACCGCCTCCGCCTCGGCGTCGCCGCCGAACAGCGAGTCCTGCCCGATCGCCTCGTTGCGCTTGATGTCGATCACCGCGTCGACGGCCTGCTCGTGCACCAGCACCAGGCCCTTGCGCGCGTTCCCGAACGAGTCGAACGCGCCCGCCTTGACCAGCGACTCGATCACCCGCTTGTTGCACACCAGCAACGGCACCTTGCGCAGGAAATCGGGGAAGCTGCTGAACTCGCCCTTCGACTTGCGCGCCGAGAGGATGGCTTCCACCACGTTCGCGCCCACGTTGCGGATCGCCGCCAGGCCGAACCTGATGTCACTGCCGACCGCGGCGAAGGTGGCCACCGACTCGTTGACATCAGGCGGCAGCACCTTGATGCCCATCCGGCGGCACTCGTTCAGGTACAGCGCCGACTTGTCCTTGTCGTCGGCTACCGAGGTGAGCAACGCGGCCATGTACTCGGCCGGGTAATTCGCCTTGAGGTAGGCAGTCCAGTAGGCGATGAGGGCGTACGGAGCGGTGTGCGACTTGTTGAAGGCGTACCCGGAGAACGGCACCAGCACGTCCCAGATCGCCTGGATCGCCCGGTCGGAGTAGCCGTGGTCCCGGCAGCCCTGGCGGAAAGGGACGAATTCCTTGTCCAGGATCTCCTTCTTCTTCTTGCCCATCGCCCGGCGGAGCAGGTCCGCCTGGCTGAGCGAGTACCCGGCCAGGATCTGCGCCGCCTTCTGCACCTGCTCCTGGTAGACGATCAGGCCGTAGGTGGGCTCTAGCACCTCGCGGAGCGGTTGCTCCAACTCCGGGTGGATCGGGGTGATCTCCTGGCGCCCGTTCTTGCGCAGCGCGTAGTTGATGTGCGAGTTCACGCCCATCGGGCCCGGCCGGTACAGGGCGTTCACCGCGGAGATGTCCTCGAAGTTGTCCGGCCTCATCAGCCGCAGCAGCGAACGCATCGCGCCGCCGTCAAGCTGGAACACTCCCAGCGTGTCGCCGCGTGCGAGCAGCTCGTAGGTGGGCTTGTCGTCAAGGGGCAGGCTCAGCAGGTCGATCGAGGTGCCCTGGTTCTGTTGGATCGCCGCGATCGCGTCGGCCATGATGGTCAGGTTGCGCAGGCCGAGGAAGTCCATCTTCAGCAACCCGAGGTCCTCGCAGGTCGGGTAGTCGAACTGCGTGATGACCGCGCCGTCGGCGTGCCGGGTCCAGACCGGGATGTGGTCGGTCAGCGGCTCGGCGGACATGATCACGCCGGCCGCGTGCACTCCCGGCTGCCGGATCAGCCCCTCGATCCCGCGCGCCTTGTCGATGATCTGCTTGACGTCGGGCTCGGCCTCGTAGAGCGCGCGGATCTCGCT
>JASIGD010000150.1 GCA_030045295.1 Streptosporangiaceae bacterium | reverse complement strand
CGCGCCAGGACTCGCGGCACGCCGCCGGGGCGCGCTGAGCCATGCCCCGCCGCGGACGTGCCGATCGCGCAGGGCGCGCCAACTCCAGATGACACTGCGTCAACAGCAGCTTGTCACCGATTGATGACTAAACGCACATAGCGCCGATTTCGCGCGCGAGGTTATTGGGAACTCGTGGGGTAGAGGCGCGCGCAGATTGTGTCGTTCGGCGTCGGCGTCGGCGTCGGCTTCGCATGCACCCGGGCACTCTATGCATTGAGACTGGTAAGGAAGCGGTCTGCAGGACCGCCGCCATTCAACGCCGATGCCGAGGATGATGGCCGCAGCCGGTGCAGTCATCTCAATGTCAATTAGCCCGTGTCCCCGCCTCCCCGATCCAGTTGTTAGGGCAACACTCGAGGGCCGGTTCCCCGAGATCCCGCTGCTCTGAATATCTGCGGCCGCATGTGTGACGTGATTACCAGCAGGCCGGAGGTCTTGCCTGCGGCGTAGGCTCACTGGTCAGGCTTCGGGGATGGGCATGCCGGCGCGTTCCAGGGTCATGGAGGCGGGCTCGGGCCCGCCGCGTATCCCGGTGTCGAGGGCGTCTATCGCGGCCAGCTCGCTGGTGGTGAGTTCGAAGTCGAAGATGTTGAAGTTCTCCACGATTCGCTGTGGCCTGACGGACTTGGGGATGGCCGAGCGGCCGTGCTGGAGGTGCCAGCGCAGCATGACCTGCGCGGCGGTCTTGCCGTGCGCGCCGGCGATGGCGAGGATGGCTGGGTCTTGCAGGGTGCTGTTGCCGGTGCCGCGGTAGAACGTGATGCCGCCGATCGGGGACCAGGCCTGGGTGAGGATGCCGTGCTCGGCGTCTGCCTTCTGCACGGCGGGCTGGGTGAAGTAGGGGTGCAGTTCGACCTGGTTGACGGCGGGCACGGTCCCGGTGGCGTCCAGCAGTTGCGCGAGGTAGCCGGGCATGAAGTTGGAGACCCCGATGGCCCGCACCCTGCTGTCGGCCAGGAGCTGCTCGAGTGCTTTGTAGGCGGCGATGGTGCGGTCGAACGCGGTCGGCAGCGGCTGGTGCAAGATGAGCAGGTCGATCTGTTCTACCCCCAGCTTGCTGGCGCTCTTGTCGAAGGCGTGCAGGGTCTGGTCGTAGCCGTAGTCGCTGATCCAGACCTTGGTCTCGATGAAGACCTCGTCCCGGTCGATGCCGGAGCGGCGGATGGCCTCGCCGGTCTCCCGTTCGTTGGCGTAGGCGGCTGCGGTGTCGATGTGGCGGTAGCCGGCCGCTAGTGCCGCTTCGACGGCGGCGGTGGTTTCCTCGGGCGGGGTCTGGAAGACTCCCAGCCCGATGGCGGGTATCTGGACGCCGTTGTTGAGTGTCAGCAGCGGGGCCTGCGCTGTCATGGTGATGGCTCCTGTCGGTTGGTTACGGTCGTGTGGAGTTCCCCGGTCAGCGGTTGATCAGGCGCTGCATGGCCTCGGGGTAGCGGTCGCCGGTGAGCTGGAAGGCGGAGGCGGCCCGGCTGATCTCCTCGAGGTCCTCGGCGGTCAGGGCGACGCTGGCGCTCCCCGTGTTCTCTTCGAGTCGCTGCACGCGGCTGGTGCCCGGGATCGGGACGGCGTGCGGGTTGCCGACCAGGATCCAGGCGATCGCCACCTGCCCGGGGGTCGCGCCGTGCCGCGCGGCGGCGCGCTGCAGCAACTGGACCAGGCCCTGGCTGGCCGTGATGGTCTCCTCGGAGAAGCGGGGGAAGACCGAGCGGAAGTCGCCGGGGCCGTTGACGTCGGCGGCCGTGGTGACGGTGCCGGTGAGGAAGCCCTTGCCAAGCGGACTGAACGGCACGAAGCCGATGCCGAGCTCTCGCAGGAGGGGCAGGATCTGCTGCTCCGGTTCGCGCCACCACAGGGAGTACTCGCTTTGCAGGGCGGTGACGGGGTGCACCGCGTGGGCACGGCGGATGACATCCACCCCGGCCTCCGACAGGCCGAAGTGCCGGACCTTGCCGGCCTGGATGAGCTCCGCGACCGTCCCGGCGACGTCCTCGATCGGCACCTGAGGGTCGACGCGATGCTGGTAGAACAGGTCAATCCGGTCGGTGCGCAGCCGGGCCAGGGACGCGCCGGCCACCTGCCGGATGTGCTCGGGCCGGCTGGACAGGCCGGCCTGCCGGCCGTCCTTGATGTCGAAGCCGAACTTGGTGGCGATGACGACCTGGTCCCGTACCGGCGCCAGCGCCTCGCCGACCCATTCCTCGCTGGTGTAGGGGCCGTATACCTCAGCGGTGTCGAAGAACGTCACCCCCAGGTCCACTGCCCGGCCGATCACCTTCAGCGCGTTCTCCCGGGATCCCAGGGTCATGCACCCGAGCCCCACCGCCGAGACCTCTAGTCCGCTGCCCAGAATTCGTGTGTCCATGTCCGTTCCTTATCTCGCGGGGCCTGCCGTGGCCGCTTGACGTGCTGTGGCTAGCGAAGGGTGAGGTTCCAGCGGCTGGCCCGCAGGGCGGCGATGACGCCGCCGTCGATGAGCAGGTCGGTGCCGGTGATGAAGCCGGCGTCCGGGCCGAGGAGGAAGGCTGCGGCGGCGGCGATCTCGTCGGTGGTGCCGACCCGGCCGGCGGCGGAGGTGCCGATCATCCGCTGGTAGGTCTCGGCTCCGGGCCCGGACATTTCGTCGCGGGCGAGCGGGGTGAGGACGATGCCGGGGCTGAGGGAGTTGACCCGCGCCCCTCGCTCGCCCCAGGTGACCGCTGCGGCCTGGGCGCGGGCGTGGTTGGCCTGCTTGGAGATGGCGTAGGCGACGCCGGAGCTGGGCACTGCCTGCTCGCTGAGCACTGGCAGGGACAGCAGTTCGTCGGCCGGTGTCTGGCCGAGCAGGCGCGCGGTCTCCAGGTCCAGCGGGGGCGGCATGTGGCCGGCCATGGAGGAGATGACCAGGCCCGCGCCGCCGCGTGCGATGACGGCCTCGAACTCCTCGAAGACCAGGGCGGTGCCGACCAGGTCGACGGCGAGGATCGCCGCAGGCGGTGCCTGGACGGGGGACAGGCCAGCGGTGTTGACGACGTTGACCACGGTACCGAGCTGGGCCGCGGCCCGGGCTAGGGCGTGGACTGACTCGCGGGAGGAGACATCGACATGGCGGGCGGACACCGCGTGCCCGCCGTCCTCCAGGTTCCTCCTGGCGGCGTCCAGGACGGGCTGGCTGTGATCGGCGAGCAGGACGGTCCGGCCGGCGCCCTGCCGGCGGGCGATGGCCTGGCCGATGCCCCCAGCGCCAATGATGACGACGACTTCGGCAGGCATGAGGCTTCTCCTTGGCTGATCGGTGCGCGGCTGCGGTGCCGTCTGTCATGGTGAGGCACCGTATAT
>JASIGD010000149.1 GCA_030045295.1 Streptosporangiaceae bacterium | reverse complement strand
GCGTCACTGGACCGCGCGGTCCCGGAGGCCGTGCTGAGCGCCGGGGTGACCGCCCGGGTCCCGGCGGAAATCATCGAGGTCGGCGCGGCCGCCCCGCCGGGCACCTTCGTCGACTTCGCGCCGGTCCACCTGCTGACCACCTCGACGCTGGACCGAGTAGCCCGGCTGAGCCCGCGCGGCTGCGCTGACCTGGAGCGGTACCGGCCCAACGTGGTCATCCGCACCGAAGCCGCTGGCTTCGCCGAGAACGACTGGCTGGGGCGGGACCTGCGTATCGGCGACGAGCTGGTCCTGTGCGTCATCGCCCGGACGCCGCGGTGCGCCGTGCCGACTCTGGCTCACGGCGGCCTTCCCCGCGACACCGACGCCCTCAGGGTGCTCGCCCGCCACAACCGGGTGGCGCCAATCGAGATGGAGGACCCGGAGCCGTGCGCCGGCGTCTACGCCGAGGTGCTGAACCCGGGCCGCGCCCGCGTCGGCGACCCCGTCCGCCTCGGCTGAGCCCGACCTGCGGCCCGTTCGAGGAAAAAGGGGTCTTCCGGCGCCCGGGGTCAGCTGGCTAGTTCCCGTTCCAGCGGGGTGCGGAAGCGCGGCGTGACCCTGGTCCGCGGAGTTCCCGGGTTCTTCGGGTCCGAGCCGATCCACTCGCGGAGCCGCTGCGCTTCCGCCGCGATCGCCGCGGCGGCTTCGGCTCCGGCGTCCTCGAGCAGCCGGACCGCGATCTCACCGTCTTTGCGCTGCGCCCACCCGCCGACGATCCTGCCGTCCCACCAGGCCGTCGGGCCGATGTTCCCGGACCGGTCGAACAAGGCCGGGCCGTGGTCACCGACGTACCAGCCGCGTTCCCGCCAGCCCATGGCAGTCGGGTCGAGGGCGGGCAGCAGCGCCGGCCACGGCTCGGGCGCCGGCCTGTCCGGCGTGATCCCCGGCTCGTCGTCGGCGAGCATGACGCCCGGCGCTCCGTCGAGATCCGCCTCGGCGACGTCCAGCTGGGCCAGCGCCTGCCGGGCCTGGCTGGACGTCCAGCCGGCCCACCATTGCAGGTCGGAGACGAGAGCGGGGCCGAACGCCCGGAGCCACCGGCGGGCCAGGTCGGCGCGCGCGGCGGTCGCGGACAGGTCCTGGCGGGCCGCGGCGACCGACCATTCGAACTGGGTGGACGTCCATCCGCCGCGGGGGCGGCCGCGGACAATGAGCCCTTCGGCGGATAGCAGCGTGAGCAGCCTGGTGGTGAGGTTGACCGGGCCGCCGTAGCTCTTGTCCTCGGCGTAGACGATCTGCGCCCGCAGCCGCGGTTCGGCCCGGGCAAGTTCCGCGCCGGTCGCGGTGCCCCGCGCGGCGAGCGCGCGTACCGCGGCCTGGCCCACTTCGCTGAGCCAGGCCGACCCGTCGGTGGCGATGCCCGACTCTTGAACCTGCCGGGCGAGCTGGCGCCGCATGCGCTCGGCGATCTGGTCGGTGCAGGCGGCCTGGATCACCGGCACGAGGCTAGCGGGCACCACGAACACCGTCCGGCGCATGCCGAGCATCCGCACCAGCGAGCGTTCCTCGTACAGCGCGTGCTCGACGTCCGCCTTGTCGATGGGGCCCGCGCGGGCCCGGGCGGCCAGGTAGACCGACGCGGGGTCGGTGCCGTGCAGCCCGATGATGTCCGCCGCCGCGGCGGTGACGGTCCCGGCCCGCTCCCCCGGTGCCAGGTGATGCCGGACGGCCAGCCGTGCCCGCCGCTCGGCTACGCCGACCTTCCGGATTCCGCGGCCCATGGCGCCGACCCTACCCAAGGCGGCCCGCGGCCGCGGAGCCGCGGGAAAACGTGGCTTCGGGCAGGATCCCGGGGCCGCTCGCGCCGACGCGGTAGCGTCGGATCCGTGACTAGCTACCGCCAGCCCGGCACCGTGCTGACCGATCACGTGTTCGGCGTCCCGCTCGATCACGGCAGGCCAGACGGAGAGCAGATCGAGGTGTTCGCTCGCGAGGTGGCCGCCGCCGACAAGGCCGAGGCCGACCTGCCGTGGCTGCTGTTCCTGCAGGGCGGCCCCGGATTCGGGGCGCTGCGGCCCGAAGGCCGGGAGTCCTGGCTGGACCGGGCGCTGAGCGATTACCGGGTGCTGCTGCTCGACCAGCGCGGCACCGGCCGGTCCACCCCCGCCACGCGGCGCACCCTGGCCCGGCTGGGTTCGGCGAAAGCCCAGGCCGACTACTTGACGCACTTCCGGGCCGACAGCATCGTGCTGGACGCCGAGCTGATCAGGCGCGAGCTGGCCGGCGATACGCCGTGGAGCGTGCTCGGGCAGAGCTTCGGCGGGTTCTGCACGGTGACCTACCTGTCCTTCGCCCCGCACGGCATCCGCGAGGCATTCATCGCCGGCGGTCTGCCCGGCCTGTCGGTCACGGCCGACGACGTCTACCGGCAGACCTATCCCACGGTCGCGCGCAAGAATGCCGCCCACTACGAGCGGTATCCGGACGATGTGGAGCGGGCGCGCCTGGTCGCCCAGCACCTGTCCCGGCACGAGGCCCGGCTGCCCGATGGCGCGCCGCTGTCGGTGCAGGCCTTCCAGTCGCTCGGGGGCGTGCTCGGCCAGAGCACCGGCAGCCACGCGCTGCACTACCTGCTGGAGGACCCGTTCGCGGGCGACGGGCTATCCGATGCCTTCCTGTACGCGCTGCAGGCGAGGCTGAGCTTCGCCGCGGCGCCGCTGTACGCGCTGCTGCACGAGGCTTCGTACGCCCAGGGTTTCGCGACCAGGTGGTCCGCGCAGCGGGTCAGGGCGGAGTTCGCCGAGTTCGATCCCGGCCCGGCCCTCGACGAGCACCGGGGATCCGCTCCCCTGCTGTTCACCGGCGAGATGATCTACCCCTGGATGGTCGACGCCGACCCGGTGCTGCGCCCGCTGTCCGAGGCCGCCGACCTGCTGGCCGAACGAGACGACTGGCCGCCGCTGTACGACCGGTCGCGCCTGGCGGCCAACGACGTGCCCGTGGCCGCCGCCGTCTACTACGACGACATGTACGTGGACCGCGAGTTCTCGATGCAGACGGCGCAGGCCATTCGCGGCCTGCGCACCTGGGTCACCAGCGAATACGAGCACGACGGGCTCAGGGTGAGCGCCGGGGCCGTGCTCGACCGCCTGATCGCCATCTGCCGCGGCGATTTCTGACCGTTTTCTGTCGTCAGGGCGAGGAGCGCAGCTCGGCCAGGAGCTTGCTGGCCTGAGCCAGCGCGGCGGCCAGCATGTCCGCGGCCTGGCCGGCTGCCGCGAGGGTCTCGACCGCCTCGGCGACCCAGAAGTCAGGATCCTGGCCGGGACCCGGCGTGATCTGCCCGTCCTCGCGCTGCACGACCACCATGCGGGCCAGCTGCTCGCACAGGCGCGGCAGGTCCTGACTCATCCGTTGCAGGTTCGCCACGACCTCGCGGACGTCATCCAGGCGCGTGAATTCCGCGCCGCCTGACGTCAGATCGTTCAGCGCCCGGACGGCCTCCGCTGCCTCGGCGGCGAGATCGCGCGCCGTCATCTTGCTGGCCAACTCCCCCGCGGGTCTCGGCCGACCCCGGGCTAGCGCGGCGGACTCGGCGTCAACGGCGGAGCCGTAGGGACTAACCCGTCTGGGCATCTCTCTCCAGGGGTCTACTCAGGCCAGTCGGCTGCGATGGGCACGCTGGCCAGGCTATCCGACGGCACGGCAGGAAAGCTTCTCAGGTTTTCGTATCACAAACCTGTACAGAGATATGGTATTGCGATACAGTACCGACAGAACCGGTCATCCCCGCGCCGGGCGAAAGGCGGTACATACCATGACCACTATCGTTCTCGCGGAGCCCGTCGCTCCGCCGGACACCGCACGGCCGGCCGCTCCCGCAGACAAGGGCCTGCGGGCCGGAGCGCTCGGCCTGATCTCCAGCGTGGTGATCGCGGTCTCGTCGACGGCGCCGGCCTACAGCATGGCCGCCACGCTGGGCCTCATCGTCGCCGTCGTCGGCGTGCACAGCCCCGGAACGCTCATCGTGTCGTTCCTGCCGATGCTCTGCATCGCGTACGCGTTCCGCGAGCTGAACAAGGCTGACCCGGACTGCGGCACCACCTTCACCTGGACGGCGCGCGCCTTCGGGCCCCGGACGGGATGGATGGGCGGCTGGGGGATCATCGCAGCCGACGTCATCGTGATGGCCAGCCTGTCCCAGATCGCCGGGCGGTACTTCCTGGAACTGGTGGGCGCGGGCGCGGCCGGGACCTTCTGGGTCACGGCCGTGGGCGTCGTGTTCATCGCCCTGCTCACCTGGGTCTGCTACCGGGGAATCGAGGTGTCCGCTCGCCTGCAACAGGTGCTGCTGGTTATCGAGGTGGGCGCGCTGACGGTCTTCGCCGCGGTCGCGCTGGTGAAGGCGGCGACGGGGCACGCGCTGCCCGGGGCCGCGCACCCGTCGGCGGGCTGGCTGAACCCGTGGACCGGATCGTTCGGCAGCCTCTCGAACTCCTTCCTGCTGGCCGTCTTCATCTACTGGGGATGGGACTGCGCGCTCAGCGTGAACGAAGAGACCAAGGACTCCGCGCGCACTCCGGGCCGCGCCGCGGTCATGGCCACGCTGATGCTGGTCGCGATCTTCGCGGTGATCAGCGCCGCTTCGCTGGCCTACGCCGGGCCCGCGTTCCTGGCCGCGCACAGCACCGACGTGCTCGGCGCGATGGCCTCCTCCGTGCTGGGCAGCACGCCGGGCAAGCTGCTGGTGCTGTGCGTGCTGACCTCCACCGCCGCGTCGGCCCAGACCACGATCATGCCGACCGCGCGGGCCGTGCTGGCCATGTCCGCGCACCGCGCGCTGCCGGGCTGGTTCGCTCGGATGCACCCCCGGTTCCGCACCCCGACGGTCGCCACTGTCGTCATGGGCACGGTTTCGGCACTGTTCTTCGTGCTGCTCACCGCGGCTTCCAAGAACGTGCTGGCCGACTCGGCGGCCTCGGTCGGACTGCTGATCGCCTTCTACTACGGGCTCACCGGGTTCGCCTGCGTCTGGTTCTTCCGCCGCGACCTGCTGACCAGCGCGCACGCGCTGCTGGTCAAGGGGATCTTGCCGCTGGTCGGCGGGCTGACCCTGCTCGGCGCGTTCGTCCTGTCGATCAAGGCGTACTGGCCGGCCGCCAGCAGCTACTCCAGCTTCCACGGAATAGGCGGTATCTTCCTGATTGGCGCCGGCTCGCTGGTCATCGGGGTGATCATCATGTGCGTCACCGCGCGGTTCATGCCCGGGTATTTCGCGGCCGGGATCACAGCGCCCGCGCGCAGCGAAGGGAGCAGCTCGTCATGACCTCTGCGGACCTGGAGTCAGCAGGAACGCCCGCTCGCGTGCCCGCCCGCGGCCCCGGCC
>JASIGD010000148.1 GCA_030045295.1 Streptosporangiaceae bacterium | reverse complement strand
GGCAAGATCCGGGTCGTGCGGGTCAACGACTGGACCACCCACTGGACCTACCGGGACGTGATCACGGTGGTCGAGGGCGCCGGCGACAGGCTGGACTGCCTGATGCTGCCCAAGGTGGCCGACGCGGAGCAGGTCAAGGCGCTGGACCTGCTGCTGACCCAGATCGAGAAGGCGGTCGGCTTGCCGGTCGGCCGGATCGGCATCGAGGCGCAGATCGAGAACGCGGCCGGCCTGGTGAACGTGGACGCGATCGCCGCCGCCTCGCCGCGGCTGGAGACCATCATCTTCGGGCCCGCGGACTTCATGGCCTCGATCAACATGAAGTCGCTGGTGGTCGGGGAGCAGCCCCCGGGGTACCCGGCGGACGCCTACCACTACATCTTGATGCGGATCCTGATCGCCGCGCGGGCCCGCGACCTGCAGGCCATCGACGGCCCCTACCTGCAGATCCGCAACCCCGACGGGTTCCGCGAGGTCGCCCGGCGGGCCGCCGCGCTGGGTTATGACGGCAAGTGGGTGCTGCACCCGGATCAGATCGCGGCGGCCAACGAGATCTTCTCCCCCTCCCAGCAGGACTACGACCACGCCGAGCTGATCCTGGACGCCTACGACTGGTCGACGTCCGCGGCCGGCGGGGCCAGGGGGTCGGCCATGCTCGGCGACGAGATGATCGACGAGGCCTCCCGCAAGATGGCCCTGGTCATCGCGGCCAAGGGCCGGGCCGCGGGCCTGCCGCGCACGTCGAAGTTCGAGCCCCCGGAGTCATGATGCAGTTCGGGCGGACGTATGAGGAGTTCGAGGTCGGGGCGGTGTACCGGCACTGGCCCGGCAAGACGGTCACCGAGTACGACGACCACCTGTTCTGCCTGCTGACCATGAACCACCACCCGCTGCACCTGGACGCGAACTACGCGGCGCACGCCACCGACTTCGGCCGCAACGTGGTGGTGGGCAACTACATTTACTCGCTGCTGCTGGGCATGTCGGTGCCGGACGTCTCCGGCCAGGCCATCGCGAACCTCGAGGTGACCTCGCTCAAGCACGTGGCGCCGACCTTCCACGGCGACACCATCTACGGCGAGACCACGGTGCTGGCCAAGCGGCTCACCTCCCGAGGCGACCGGGGCGTGATAGAGGTCGAGACCCGCGGCTACAAGCAGGACGGGACGCTGGTGTGCGTGTTCCGCCGCAAGGTGATGGTGCCCACCCAGGTCTACGTCAAGGAGCGCGGCGGGGAGCAGCCCGGCCGGCCCCAGAACCCCGGGCCCAGCAGCCCCGAGCCCAGCAGCCCCGGACCCACCAGCCCCGAGCCCAGCTAAGGAACGACGATGGGACGCCTGGCCCAGACCGAAGGCCTGACCGAGTTCGAGCAGGACATACTCGCCACGGTGCGAGACTTCGTGACCAGGGATATCATCCCGGTCGCCAGCGAACTGGAGCACCGCGACGAGTACCCGGCCCAGATCGTGGAGCAGATGCGCAAGCTCGGCCTGTTCGGGCTGACCATCCCGGAGGCCTACGACGGCCTGGGCGCCTCGCTGCTGCTGTACGCGCTGGTCGTCGAGGAGATCGCCCGCGGCTGGATGTCGGTGTCGGGCATCATCAACACCCACTTCATCGTCGCGCACATGATCACCCGGCACGGCACCGAGGAGCAGAAGGACTACTTCCTGCCCCAGATGGCCGCCGGCCAGATCCGCGGCTCGTTTTCCATGTCCGAACCGGCCCTGGGCTCCGACGTCGCGGCCATCCGCACCAAGGCGGTCCGCGACGGCGGGGAGTTCGTCGTCAACGGGCAGAAGATGTGGCTGACCAACGGCGGCACGTCCAACCTGGTGGCGCTGCTCGCCCGGACCGAGGAGGGCCACGCCGCGCCGCACCGGAACATGACCACGTTCTTGATCGAGAAGGAGCCGGGCTTCGGGCCCAACCCGGCGGTGCCCGGCCTGACCGTGCCGGGGAAGATCGCGAAGATGGGCTACAAGGGCGTCGACACCACCGAGCTCATCCTGGAAGACGTCCGCGTCCCGGCCAGCCGCGTGCTCGGCGGCCGCACCGGCCAGGGCTTCTACCAGATGATGGACGGCGTGGAGGTCGGCCGGGTCAACGTCGCCGCCCGCGGCTGCGGCCTCGCGCTGCGCGCCTTCGAGCTCGCCGTCGACTACGCGCAGCGGCGGCACGCGTTCGGCCAGCCGATCGCCGCGCACCAGGCCATCGCCTTCAAGCTGGCCGAAATGGCCACCAAGGTCGAGGCGGCCCACCAGATGATGGTGATGGCGGCCCGCCGCAAGGACTCCGGCCAGCGCAACGACCTAGAGGCCGGCATGGCCAAGTACCTCGCGTCCGAGTACGGCAAGGAGGTCGTGGAGGATTCCTTCCGCATCCACGGCGGCTACGGCTTCTCCACCGAATACGAGATCGAGCGGCTGTACCGGGAGGCGCCCATGCTGCTGATCGGCGAGGGCACCGCGGAGATCCAGAAGATGATCATCGGACGCCGGCTGCTCGAGGAGTACCGCATCCCCGGGTAACGCCGCGGTACCGGCTAGCTCGCGTCAGTGCCGGCGGCGTTCGTACCTGCTGGGCAGGATCGCCCCGATGATCCACAAGATCGGGAAGATGAAGCCGATGAGGCCCAGCACCCAGTGGCCCTTGCGGAAGCTGAGCACCGCGAATACGAACAGCAGGACGAGATAGATGATGCCTAGCGTGAAGCCCAAGACCATGGGTTCCCCTCCATCCGGTCGCAGCCGGTCCGAATCGGCGCGCTCCGTGCGTGCTCAGGCACCATTAAACCCGCACGCCGGGCCTAGTTCATCATCCGTTTCGGATTAGATCGGCCGCCAGCCCGGCTGCCGCCGGTGCCCGCGACCAATCCCGGCCCGCACCTTCGCCTGATACGATCGCTGGCAAGGCCTGACATCGGTGATCGCCCACGTCGTTTCGGAGGAATGGATGGGCGAGCAGACGGACGGGCGCCTCGCGGATCCCGGCCAGCGCTTCACGGACCGCGGCCAGCGCTTCGGTCGGCGGCGGTTCCTGCAGAAAGCAGGCCTCGCGGCGGCGGGCGTCGGCACCGGAGTCCTGCTGGCGGGCTGTCAGTTCAACCACGGCCCCGACCAGGGCAGCGGCACCGGCCAGGACAGCACCTCGGGCCAGAACGCCACCTCCGGCCCGGACGGCAACAACCAGAGCGGTGGCGGCGGGGGCAGCCCGAGCAGCATGTCGAGCTAGCGCGGAATCATGACGGAACCACCCGACCCGGCTGCCGCGCGCGACGGCCCGGTCTTCATGCTGTGCACGGGCCGGTCGGGGTCGACGCTGCTGCGGTTCCTGCTCGACGCTCACCCGGACCTGGCGTGCCCGCCGGAGACCAGGCTGCCGTGGCTGTGCTCGAACCTGGCCTCGGCGTGGTCGGTGATCGAGGACGCCCCCCTGCCGCCGGGCACGGCCGGCCAGGCCCCGGTCGTCCCCGAGCCGGTGCTTCACGGGCTGCGGCAGAGCCTGACCCCGATGATGACGTCCTACCTGGCGCGCCGCGGCAAGAAGCGCTACTGCGACAAGAGCCTCGGCGCCGCCCAGCACGCCGGGCTGCTGCGGCAGGTCTGGCCCGGCGCGAAGTTCATCTGCCTCTACCGGCACCCCATGGACGTGATCGGCTCGGGGATCGAAGCATCGCCGTGGGGCCTGGGCAGCTACGGCTTCGAGAGCTACGTCGCCGCCTCGCCCGGCAATATCGTGGCGGCGCTGGCCCGGTACTGGGCCGACTACACCGGGGCGATCCTGGCGGCCGAGGCGGAACTCGGCGAGGACTGCCTGCCCATGCGCTACGAGGACCTGGTCACCGACCCCGAGGGGCAGGCCGAGCGGCTGTTCGAGTTCGTGGGCGTGGCGCCGGTGCCCGGGATCACCGGCCAGTGCTTCACCGCTGAGCGTCAGCGGTTCGGGCCTGGCGACTACAAGATCTGGAACACGACAGAGGTCAGCACCGGCTCGGTGGGCCGGGGCTGGCAAGTGCCTGCGCGGCTTATCCCGGCCGAGCTGCTGGCGGTGGTCAACGACGTGGCCGAGCAGCTCGGTTACCTCCAGATAGATGAGACCTGGGGCGTCGGAAGCCCGCCAGCCGACCTGC
>JASIGD010000147.1 GCA_030045295.1 Streptosporangiaceae bacterium | reverse complement strand
GCCGTCTGCACCACGCTCGCCAGGTCGTCCCGTACGGCGTCCAGGTCGACCGCGTCCTTGAGCCGGGCCGCGAACGCCGCCACGGTGGCCTCGGCGTCATAGCGGGCCCGGTTGAACCGCCGGTCTACCCGGTGCTGCACCCGCCGTCGCACCGGGTTGAACAGCGCCGCCGCGGCCAGCGTGGCGGCGGCCACCGCGACCGGGGCACGGAGCTGGAGCACCTCGGTGGCCAGCAGCACCAGCCCGGCGTAGACCCCCACCAGCACTGCGGTGACGATCGCGTAGGCCACCGTCCGGGAGACGACCCGGTCGATGTCATACAACCGGTACCGCAGCACGGCGACGCCGATGGCCACCGGGACCAGCGCGACCGCGGCGCTGACCATCGCGTTCTGTACGTTGTCGGCCGCGTCGCCCGCGCCCATGACCCATACGACCGGCCCCAACCCGATCAGGGCCGCCGCCACGACCAGCGCCGCCGCGTAGACCAGCCACTTCAGCTGCGCGCGCTCGGCCGTCCGGGCGCGCCGGTAGCGGAACGCCAGGGACGCCGCCGCGGCCACGCCTGTGGCCGCTATCAGCGCTGCGCCCCCGATGGCCGTGAGCTTGAAGATGTCCCCGGCCGGACCGGTCGCGCCGAACGGGTTCCGCATCGTCGGGCTGGCCGTGATGATCGTGGGCGCGAACGTGCCGCCCAGCGCCCACCCGGCCAGGCCCGCTCCGGCGGCCCAGGCTACCGGCCGCCAGCGGCGGGAGGGCAGGTGCCCGGTGGGGAACAGCAGCATGACGAACACGCACAGCCCGATGGCCAGCAGGAAAAACCAGCCCAGCCAGTTGGCCAGGGCGAACGTCCGATGAAAGTGCGCCAGCAGCAGGCTGAAGGCCCCCGCGGCGTACGCCAGGCCGCTCGCGGACAGCAGCCATCCGATGGGGTTGTTCGGCCGCTTCCACGCGAGCACCGCGCCGACCGTGGCGAAGGAGACGATGACGACGATTCCGATCGTCCCGTTCAGTCCGTTCGCGCCGAAATCGTCGGCCACATTCGCGGGCAGCGGATGGATCACGCTGTAGCCGAGCGTGGCCGCGGTCGCCCCGACGGAGACAGCCCAGATTGACCACGCGCGCCAGAACGCCGCGGAGGCCATGTCTCACCCCTCGAGCCGATTAGGGCCGATTAGAGCCGATTATCTCGCGGCCGCCGGCGAAGACGCGACGGCCCGCCTGCTTCTGAGGGTGATACTAGAGACCGCGCGTTACCGCATCGTTACGGCAACGGGACAAGCGCCTTCGGCGGCGAGCGTCTTCAGGCCGGCCCGCCGACCCGCCAAGCTGACACGCCCGGCGCGGGCTTCCCCGGCTTACCGGTTCCGCGAGATCATGGCGGGATGCGCGTTCTGGTCACCGGGGACCGCGGCTCCGTGGGTGTCCCGGTAGCTGACTTCCTTAGCCACCGCGGGTACGAGGTGGTCGGCTTCGACCTGGCCGACGGCGCGGACGTGCTCGACCTGGCCGCGGTCAGGGCTGCCGCCCGGGGCTGCGCGGCGATCGTGCACCTGGCCGCGCTCGCCCACGACAGCGCCGGCCGCCCGGAGCAGATCATGGCCGTGAACGTGCTGGGCACCTGGCATGTCCTGCTGGCGGCGGAGGCCGCCGGCATGACCCGCGTGATCTGCTTTTCCAGCGCACAGGTGTTCGGGATCGCCGAGGGCGAGCGGTTCCCTGACTACTTCCCCGTCGATGACGCCCACCCCCGGCGGGCGGCGCGCCCGTACGGCCTGTCCAAGCGCCTGGCCGAGGATCTGTGCGAGGGCTTCACCGCGCGGACGGGTATCGCCACGGTATCCCTCCGCCCCGTGGCGATCTGGGACGAGGGACAGTACCTCAGGGTCGGGGACCGGTGGCGCGCGCACCCGCCGTCGGAGTGGGAGCCGTTCTGGGAGTACGGCGCGTTCGTGGACGTGCGCGACGTCGCGGCCGCCGTCGACCAGGCCCTGACCGTTCCGGTTGACGGGCATCACCGGCTGCTGCTGTGCGCGGCCAGCATCGCCGCGACCGCGCCCAGCCTCGACCTCGCCGCCCGGTTCGCCCCCGGGGTGCCAGTGACCGACCTGGACCGCTACCACGCCGATCCCTGGGCCGCCCTCGTCGACTGCTCCGCCGCCGCCACCTCGCTCGGCTGGCGGGCCGCCTATCAGTGGCCGCGCGGGACGAACCCGGCCGGGCCGTAGCGTCTGACCGGCCGGGAACACTCGCCGCCCGCCCATTGTTGTACTAAGGCTTGGGGGGCGATCATACGAAAGAAGATTAGTGGCGCAGTGCATAACATGCGGGAGCGAGTTGCATCCCGAACGCGCGGAGAAATACGACTACTGCATGGCGCCTGAGTGTCAGGAGAAAAATCTCAAGGACCTGACCATGGTGGCCATCGGGGTGAATAAGTCAGCCGAACAGTACCTGCTCCTTGACGACCAGACCAAGGACGAATTGGCCAGCGGCAAGTTCGCCGATCAGCGGCGCGGTTTGTTCGGCACGTCGGTGCCGTCGGCCAGCCCGGCGCCGCCCAAGGCCGGCGGCACGGCGACCAGGACGGAGAGCGCTCCGGCCGCCCGCCGGCGCCAGTCCCGGCGCCGCCCGGCCGGACCCGGTGCGCCGCGCCGCCCGTGGACCAGATCCCAGGAGAAGCTGGCGCTGCTGTACAACGAGCAAGGACGGCGGCCGGACGAGATAGCGCAGAAACTCGGCCTGAGCACTTACTCCGTGACCCAGATCATTCTCGGATCGAAGAACCGCGGAAAGCTGTGAGTGCTGCTCCCAGGGTAGCGCCTGGCTGAGGCGGAATTGATACCACGGCCCGTTCGGGGAAAGAGATTTTTAGTAATCCCGAACGGGCCGTGGCATTACGGTCCCGATACGCCGCCGGGACCACGGGATCGGGAAGTTGATGTTACCTGGCCGAGTGTCGCCGCTTGTTCTTGAGTGCCTGACTTGACGGCGGGGTGTTCCGTCAGCCGCGGTCTTAGCTCGTTGGTCGAGTTGGCCTACGCCGGCGGTTCCCTTACTCGGGCACAGGTTCGCGGAGGATCGGCTGGTACACCGCAAGGATGTTGCCTGAGCCTGCCCACGTCCGGGTAGACAGCAGCTTGAGCGAGACCGGCGGGCGACCCGTGAACAGCGGAATCCCCGCGCCCGCGATCACCGGGAAAATGGTTAGGTGCAACTCGTCCACCAGGTCGTGGACGAGCAGGTCGTTCCACAGCTGCCGGCTCAGCTGCAGCAGGATGGGGCGCCCGGGCCGCGCCTTGAGCGCGGCGATCTGCGCGTACAGGTCCGCGCCGCGGATGATGTGGGTGGTGTCCTGCCACGGCGCCAGGTCCTCCGGGGCGATGGTGTCGGAGACGACGTACTTGTCCGTGGCGCGGATGAGCTCAGCGAACTCGCGCCGGATCGCCGTACCGCCGGGGATGTCCGGATAGGACACCCAGTAGTCCTTGTTAGCCAGGAACGACGTACGCCCGCTGAGGATCAGCGTGTCGGCGCTGCGCAGCAGCTCGGTGTTGTACTCATCGAACGCCTCGTTCGCGCCGTAGCCCTCGTAGAAGTAGTCGAAGAACCGGCCGAACGTCTTGTCGGCCGACTCGTAGTAGCCGTCCAGCGTCTGGAAGTTGCTGACGATCAGCTTCCGCATGCGGGCCAGGGTAGCTGGCGCCTATCGGCCAGCCTGGCCGGGGCCTGCGCCGGCCTGCTGCTGGCGTCGGCTGATTCGCCAGGATGGCCTCCAGTCCGGGAGGATCACGGTGTCACGCCAGATCCGTTTCGGAACGAGAGGCCATCGTAGATACTGACCACGAGGAAGGCACGTCATGAGACCACACTGGCGCATTCCCGTCGGGCTGCACACGGCCTCGGTCCGGCTGCCGGTCGAGGGTGAGCTGTCGACGTTCGACGGCGCGACCGGATGGCTCAACTCCCCGCCGCTGACCGTGGCCGGGCTGCGCGGGAAGGTGGTCCTGGTCGACTTCTGGACGTACAGCTGCATCAACTGGTTGCGGCAGCTGCCCTACGTCCGCGCGTGGGCCGAGAAATACTCCAGCCAGGGGCTGGTGGTGATCGGCGTGCACACACCGGAGTTCGGCTTCGAGCACGACGCCGATAACGTTCGCCGGGCCGTGCAGGACACGCGCGTCAGCTACCCGGTCGCGCTCGACAGCGATTACGCGATCTGGCGGGCCTTCGACAACTACTACTGGCCCGCGCTGTACTTCGCCGACGCGCAAGGGCAGATCCGCCATCACCACTTCGGCGAGGGCGAATACCGGCAGTCCGAAATGGCCATCCAGCAGCTGCTGGCCGAGGCCGGAGCCGGCGGCATCGGCCAGGGGGTGGTGTCCCCCGACGCCCGCGGGCCGGAAGCCGCCGCCGACTGGGACAGCCTGAGATCACCGGAAAACTACGTCGGCTACGAGCGCACCGAGAACTTCGCCTCGCCCGGCGGCGTGGTGCCGGACCAGCCCCACGCCTATGAGACCCCAGCCCAGCTGCGGCTCAACCACTGGGCGCTGTCCGGGACCTGGACGGCGGGCGAGCAGGCCGCCACGGCGACGCAGGCCGGCGGGCAGATCGCCTACCGCTTCCACGCCCGCGACCTCCACCTGGTCATGGGGCCGGCGGTACCGGGAACCCCGGTGCGGTACCGGGTGCTCATCGACGGGCAGCCGCCCGGCCCCGCGCACGGAACCGACACGGACGACCAGGGCGACGGCACGCTCACCGAACCGCGGCTGCACCAGCTGATCCGCCAGCCCGGACCCGTCGCCGACCGTACCTTCGAGATCACCTTCCCCGACCCCGGGGCCCGGGCCTACTCGTTCACCTTCGGCTAGCGCCTCCTCACCACGGTCCGCTCAGGCTCGCGGCTTGTTCACGTCGAGCGGGACGGACTCGGCGGTGATCACCTCGAGCGATGTAGCCTCCGCGGGCGTGGTGGCGTTCAAGGTCCAGTCGGCCAGCACCCGCGTCCGGTTACCGGACATGGCGAACAGGTGGTAGGCCCTGGTGAGGACGCCGGCGGTCGGCCCGGACAGCGGGATGTGCAGCGGGTTGGCGGCGCCGGCCAGTCCGCCCAGGTCGACCAGGAAGCCCAGATCGTCGTGCTTATACGGCTCGGCCGTGCCCGTGCCGAACGAGGCGGCGACGTTCCGCGCGACCCGCTTACCCTGCCGCTGCGCGTGCTGCGCGGTCATGCCGCAGATCTGCCCCGGGCGAGTCAGGTCCGGTACCGCGGCGCAGTCGCCGCAGGCGAAGACGTTCGGGTTTCCGGGCACGGCCATGTACTCGGTGACCTCCAGCCGCCCTCGGTTGGTGGCCAAGCTGAGGCCGTCCACCGGATCGGGGCGGACGCCCACGCACCAGATCAGCGACCGGGTGACTACCTTGTCCCCCGTGGTCAGCTGCACCGAGTTTTCCAGGGCCTCGGCGACCGACTCGCCGGTCAGCACCTCGACGCCGCGCCGCCGCAGCACTCGTTCGGCGGTCCTGGACAGCCGCGGGTCCAGCCCGGCCAGCAGCCGCGGCCCCAGGTCCAGCAGCATCCACCGGATCTCCTGACCGGCCAGGCCGGGCAGCGCCCGGGCCAGCCGGGTGGTCAGCAGCTGGCCGTGCGCGGTGACTTCGGTGCCGGTGTAGCCCCCGCCGACCACCACGAAGGTGCAGCGCGCCGATCGCTCCGCGGGGTCGGTGGCCACCGCGGCCAGCTCGAGCTGGCGGATGATGTGGTCGCGCAGGTACATGGCCTCGGCGATGCTGCGGAACCCGTGCGCGTAATCGGCCACACCCGGGATCGGCAGCAGCTTGTTCACGCTGCCTGAGGTCAGGATGAGCCGGTCGTAGCCAACCTGGCCGGACGAGCCCTCCGGGCCGTCCCAGCTCACCACCTGCTTTTCCAGGTCGACGTGGTTCACCGTGCCGAGTACGAACCGCATCCGGCGCAGCCGCGCGGGCAGCGAGACACGGAGGTGCCGCGGCTCCACCAGGCCGCCCGATACCTGCGGCAACAGCGGAAGATACAGGAAGTAGTCCGTGGAGTTGATCACCACGATCTCGGTCGTGGCTCCGACCAGCCGGGACAATTCCCGCGCGGCGTTGAAGCCAGCGAAGCCCGCCCCGACGATTACTACGCGGTGCTCTTTTTGCGACCCCGCCATCTACGATCACGCCTCCGACTGGTCGAGATCGATGAGCGCGATTCCGATATCGGGGCGCAGCACCTTGCGCAGCTGCGCGGGCGTCTCGGTCACGATGACCTCTAGCGTCGGGAACACCCGCCCCTCCAGCAGATGGCCTCCGCGCGTCGTGCCGTCCGACAGGCCGAGCACCGCGTGTACGTGCAGAATGGGGCCGTCCTGACCCGAGGCGACGTCGCCGAGCAGCGACAGGACCTCGCACTGCTCGTTCACGTTGATGCGGCGGTAGTCCCTGGCCGCGCGGTCGAACCAGCCGACGACGGCATGCTCGAAGGCGCCGACGGCGGTGATCTGCGCGGCTTCCAGCTGCTCCGAGCGGGCGAACTGGGTCAGGGCGGAGACCGCCTCGTCACCCGGGTCGCACACCACTACGTAGGTGACGACATCTGCGTCCTCGACGACCTTAGCTTTCACCGCTAGCTCCTCCACGAAGGCCCGCACGTGTTGATCTGGACCCCGGTGCCGATCAGGGTCTGACCCGGGCGCGATTGCGACACCTCAAGTATGACCGCGGGGACCGGGACCAGTTTCGGGCGCCGGCCTCGACTGGTCCGGGAAGCGAAGACCCCTGCAGGACCGGCGAGCGGCATCACGTCTGCGCCGCAGGGCCGGATCCATCCCGGGGTAGCGCCGGGGCTTGGCGGGTATCTGATCAGTGCTCGGTGCGGCTGTCGAGGGCGCGGCGGAGCAGGAACTCAATCGGGGCGCTGGTGCTACGCGGTTCGTCACGGCCACCGGGCCAGCGCGTCGCGGACGGCCGGGTCCGGCCGCAGCCGGAGGCTCTTGCGCTGGCTTCGGCCGCTCGAAGCTGTATTTCAGTTGACATCGCTGATATTAACAATCTATCATTGTGATATCAATTTATAGCGTATCGGCCCGCCGCGTGGCGGGAGGCAAGCGATCCGCCCGCACGGGTGGCCAGCGGACAGGAAGGCGGAGATGGGCGAGCCAAGCATCTACGTACGCGGACTGCGCAAGAGTTTCGGGGCGAAGGAGGCGGTGGCCGGGGTCGATCTGGACATTGCCGCGGGGTCCCTGGCCGGGCTGGTCGGGCCGAACGGGGCGGGCAAGACCACATCGCTGTCGATGATGACCGGCCTGCTGCGACCGGACGGCGGCCGGATCCTGATCAACGGGATCGACGTATGGGCCGACCCGCCGGCCGCCAAGGCGATCATCGGGGTGGTGCCGGCCGAGGCCCAGCTGTTCGAGCGGCTCAGTGGCGAGGAACTGCTGGAATACGCCGGACGGCTGCGCAGCATGCCGGCTGGCGAGGCACGCTCCCGGGCGGCACAGCTGCTGGACGTGCTGGACCTGGCCGCGGACGCGAAGCGGCTGGTCGCGGACTACTCGACCGGCATGCGCAAGAAGGCCATGCTCGGCTGCGCCCTGATCCACAACCCTTCGGTGCTGTTCTTGGACGAGCCGCTCGAAGGCGTCGATCCGGTCTCCGCCGACGTGATCCGTCGCTTGCTGACCCGCTTCGTCGCATCCGGCTCCACGGTCCTGTTCTCCAGCCACGTCATGGAACTGGTCGAGCAGATCTGCGATCACGTCTCCGTGATCGACAAGGGCCACATCGTGGCCACCGGCACCATCGACGAAGTACGGGGCGGCAAGACCCTGCAGCAGGCGTTCATCGACCTGGTCGGGGGCAAGGCGAACGGGGAGGAGGAACTGTCATGGCTCGGCTCCTTATCCAGCTGAAGCTGCGCCTGCTGGGCAACGCGCTGCGCGCGTCAACCGGGGCCCAGGTCGCCTTCGTGCTCAGCACGGCCTTCGCGGCGGTGGTCGCGGCCGGCGTCTTCTACCTGCTGGCCATCATGCGCGGCAGCGGCAGCGGCAGCGGCATCGCGGCGGCGGCCCTGACCACGGTGATCTTCTGCATGTTCGCGCTCGCGTGGCTGATCCTGCCGCTCGTCGTCTTCGGCCTCGACAGCACCCTGGACCCCGCCAAACTGGCCCTCTACCCGCTGCGCACCCGCCAGCTCGCGGTCGGCCTGCTGGCCGCCTCGGCCACCGGCGCCTGGCCGGCGGCCACGCTGATCGGCCTGCTCGGGGTGACCATCGGGCTGGCCCGCGGCGCGCTCGGCGTGCTCGTGGCCCTGCTCGCGGTGGTGCTGCAGGTACTGTTCTGCATCACGCTGGCCCGGTTCGTAACCACCGCCCTGGCCGGGACGCTGCGCTCGCGCCGCGGCAGGGACTTCGCCGCCCTCCTGTTCATCCCGATCTTCGCGGTGTACGAAGGCTTCATCCAGATCGTGCCGAAGCTGGCCTCCGAGCACGCGCTCACCGCTTCGAGCTTCGGGGGCGTCGACCTGTGGCTGCGGTGGACACCGCCGGGCCTGGCCGTGCACGCGATCTGGGACGCCTCACACGGGCACCCCGGCACCGCGCTGCTGCGCCTGGCGCTGCTGGCCGGCATCGTCGCCGCGCTCGGCGCGGCGTGGGTCTGGTCCCTCGCCCGCGCCCTGGTGACGACCGACACCTCCACGCAGTCGGCGGTCCGCGGCTCGGCGCTCCCGTTCGCCCGGTACGGCCTGCGCGGCACGGTGGCCGCGCGGTTCTGGCTCTACCAGCGACGCGAGCCCTACTCGCTGATTTACTGGGGAATCACCGCGGTCATCATGGCGGTCGTGGCGTTCAGGCTCGTCCTGAGCCCGGACTGGTTCGGTGGCCTGCTCGCCTGCGGGGCCGCCGGGGGCGCGTTCGTCGGCGCCTTCCACAACAACGCGATCGGATGGTCCGGGCCGGGGTTCGGCCTGGAGGCGATGGCGCTGAACGGCCGGCGCGCGCTGCGGGCCTACTTCTCCGGGCAGAACATCGCGCTCGGCGCGATCGCGGTGCCGCTGGTCACGGCGGTCTGTTTCGGCCTGGCGGTCGTGGCCAAGCACCCGATAGACGGGTTCGCGGCCATGGCGGTTGGCCTGGCCGGGATCGGCGCGGGCCTGGCCCTGGCCAACCTCTTCACCGTCACGATGACCTACCCGGTAGAAAAGCGAGGCGGCACCCCGATGCCCAGGGCCGCCAGCGGACACAACGGCGAGGCGGTCGGGTCGCAGCTCCTTACCCTGCTCGGCGTGGGGGTGGCGGCCACGCCGGTAATCCTCGCCGCCGTATTCACCCAGTCGGCTCCGGCGGCGATCCGGATGCCGGTCCTCGTGCTGCTCGCCGCCGGATACGGCCTCGCGCTGGCCTGGGTCGGCGTGCAGATCGCGGCCTACGCGGCCGAGCAGAAACTGCCCGAGCTCTACCAGATCGCCGTCCGCAGCCAGCTGTAGCCGAGTCCAGCAGGAGGATACGACCGCGGTGTGCGCCAAGCAGACCGCGGTCTAGGCCCGGGTCTACGCCGCCGCGGCGGCCACCTGTCAGACTCGAAGCCATGACTTCCGGCCCCGATAGCAATCCCGAGGACGAGTACGCCGACGACGAGTACGCCGACCACGACGCCGAGGATCGCGAGCAGCCCTCGAGGATCCCCAGCATCGACAGCAATCCCGAGGACGAGTACGCCGACGACGAGTACGCCGACTACGACGCCGAGGATCGCGAGCAGCCGTCGACGCCGACCGAGATTCCCTACGACGAGCCCGAGGACGACGTACTGGAACAGCGTCAAGAGATCTCCTACGACGACGACTGGTAACGGCCGGGACGGTCACGCGTCCCTGCGGCGCAGCAGGTACACGGCCAGGCCCAGAGCCAGCGCCGCCCAGGCCGGCGGCCACGGGCTTGGCCTGTCGATCGTCCGTGCCATCGCCGGCGCCCACGGCGCCTTGATCGCGGCGCGGGCCCGCACCGGCGGGGGACTCGTGGTCGAGGTGAGCTTTCCCTGACATGATTGGGCCATGGACCAGTCAGTCAGCTATGGCAACATCGGGGTGGCCGACCGGGACCGCACCCGGTCCCTGTTCGGGCAGACGATGGGGTACGTCGCGGCCACCACCGGGTTCTTCACGCTGGGTTGCTACCTGGGGCGCAACCTGTCCCAAGGCTGGGCCTTCGTGTGGTATATCGTCGCGTTCGCCTGCCTGATCGCCATGAATTTCGCCGTCCGCCGGTCGCCTACGGCCAGCGTTGTGTTGCTGCTGGTGTTCGGCACGACGCTGGGCCTGGCCCTGGCGCCGACCCTGGTCTGGTACGCGAGCATGAACCCGCGCGCGGTCTGGCAGGCGGCCGGGGCCACCGCGCTGTTCATCGCCGGGTTCGGCGCGGTCGGCTACGCGACCCGGCGGGACCTGTCCGGGCTTGCCCGGGTGTGCTTTTGGGCCCTGCTCGCGCTGATCGTGTTCGGCATCGTGCTGATCTTCGTGCACATCCCCGGCGGATACCTGATCTATTCGGTGCTGGGCCTGGTGATCTTCGCAGGCCTGGTGATGTTCGACTTCCAGCGGCTGCGGCGCTCCAGGGACCTGGACTCCGCGCCGCTGATCGCCGCCTCGATCTTCCTGGACGCGCTGAACGTGTTCCTGCTCTTCTTGCGGATCTTCTCCCGCGGCAGCAGCTAGAGCGCCCGGGTTATCCGGTCGCGCCGAGGTCTGGTCTCGTCCTCGGCGAGTTCCATCCGGGCGTTGGGGCTCAGCCGACAACCTGGTACCCAAGCCGCGGTCCGGGACGCTGGCTGATGCCGCGCGCCGGCGCCCGCCGATACCGCGCCTAATGCCCGATTGCCGCGTCGGCCCGGTCCGCGGCCGGCTGGCCGCCCGCGGGCGCGGGCAGGTCGGCCGCCGCACG
>JASIGD010000146.1 GCA_030045295.1 Streptosporangiaceae bacterium | reverse complement strand
AGGGCGACAAGGATGACCGCCGGGATCAGCGTCCCGATCATGGTCCCGCTGGACGACAGCTCGGCGACGACTGCCGCCCCGCGCGAGCAGACCAGGACGCCGCCCCAGAACAGGACGATGATGACGGCGGCGTTATAGACACCGTTACTGGCGAGGCGCGGATCGATGACGTAGGCGAGCGTGCCGGCGACAAAGGCCAGCAAGGCCGGATAGTAAAAGACGGTCTGGGCGAACTGGCACCAGACCGCGAGCAGCCCCATCGGAGCGGAGATGCCTTCTCGTACCCAGTTGTAAACGCCGCCGGGCCAGCCTGACGACAGCTCCGCGGCGACCAGCGACACCGGCAGCAAAAACACCAATGCGGGCAGGACGTAGAAAAAGACCGAGGCGAGGCCGAAAACCGACAGCGCCGGCGCCGACCCAAGGTAGCCGACCGAACCCACCGTTATCAGCGCCAACGCCGTCCAGCTGATGAACCTTCGAGCCGGCGGGCGCCCGGCCCGGTCGACCGGACGCAGCCGGTCATGATTGGGGGCGATATCCCCGGCACGACGTACTCGCGCCCGCTGGCGCCTTCGCACCCACATGGATAACGGCCGCTGGACCTGGCCCGTTAGGGCCGAGGCTCCGACGGGAAGAAATGCGTCTCGGGGCGTTCCAGCAGCTGGCCGTCAAGGATGGTGTCGACCTTCTCGTTGTAGAAGGCGATCATCCCGGCGATGGGCAGCAGCTGACGGGTCGGGAAGTCATAACCCCAGGCCAGGTCCTTATGTACCGCGCCGCCCGCCCGGACCGACCAGTAGCCGCTGGTCGTGCCCTTGTACGGGCACGCGGTCACGGTCTCGGCGGGAATCAGGTGCCCGAAGTCGACCTCGGTGCGGCTCAGGTAGTAGCGGGTGGGTAGACCCGTCTCGAAGACCATCACCGACGAGCGCGCGTCGGCCAGGACGACGCCCTCGAGCTCCACCCGCACCGGCCGGTTCGAGCGCAGCGCGTCGACCCGGACGTACGGGCTGCGCGGATGGACGAACACCTGCTCGTCCTCCTCGAACCAGGCATCCATCGCGGCCCAGTCGAAGCGGGCGGTGCCGCTCAGCCCGGCGATAGGCGATTCGGCGAGGAGCTTGGCGGCACGAGGGCGGTGCACCGGCCCGACGCGCAGCCCCCGGACCTCTACCACACCGCGGCCGGTCTGCTGGGTGTGTCCCTCGGCGTCCAGCAGGTCGCGGCGCACGTCGGGCAGCGGGATGTATTACTGCGGGTAATAGGGCCACTCCCAGACGTACAGCGCCCGGGTGGTGTCCAGCACCTTCTCGCCCCCGAGAAACGCCCGGATGCGGCGCGGCACCGGCTCGACGTGGTTCAGCGCGGTGATTACCGCCGGATAATCGCTCACTGGCGCTCCCTCGGCACGGGTCAACTGGAAGCCAAGCTGCTGGCCGCCGGACCACGGCTGGTCAGGCTTGTTCGGCAGGAAGATCCTCGAGCACCTTATCGCCGACGCAGATCGTCCCTCCGGACAAGATGTCCGCCCGGAGACCGCCGCGGTGGATGAGATCCTTGATGATGCCGGGGCGGGTGAGCTTCTGCAGGTGCAGGCACGGCTCGCACAGCTCCACTCCGAGGCACTCCACATCGCCGAGCCGGAAGCGCTTGCCGACCAGGTCGTTGACGCGCACGCCGCGCACGACAACCTGCCGGCGCGATTGCTGGCCGGTGAGGCCGACGTCTTCGATCGCTTCGGCCTCGATCAGGGTCAGCGCCTCCCCCGGGCCGGCCCCGTCGGCGAAAAAGTAACGGTCGCCCTCCAGGCCGTGGCCGGCCACCGCCCGGACAGAGCTGACCGGGGCCAGAGCGTCGCTGGGGCCGATGTTGATCGCCTCGACATGCATGCCATCCATCATCAGGGTTGACGTCGGCAAGCGCCAACGGGTTACGGCGCTTCAGCGCGTCCCGGCCGGAACCGGCAGCCCGCTGGTGCTGGCATGATCGAGGGCATGACCGTGGTGAGGATCAACGCGATTACGGTGCCCGCCGACAGCGGCGACGAGCTCGCCCGCAGGTTCGCCGCGCGGGCGGGCGCGGTGGACAACCAGGACGGATTCGAGGGGTTCGAGCTGCTCAAGCCCACTGACGGGCGTACCACCTGGCTGGTGGTAACCAGGTGGCGGGACGACGAGGCGTTCCAGGCGTGGATGCGCTCGCCCGCGTTCGGGCACGGACACCGCTCCGCCGCGGATCGGGCCGGGGGCGAGGCGCCTCCCCCGGTGGGCATCAGCAGTGAGCTGTGGTCGTTCGAGGTGGCGGGCGGATCGTCCGGCTGATGGCGCTCTGGGCGGACCGGCTGTTCCTGCGCGACGTGCACGACCAGACGGACGCCGGCCCAGCCCCGGCCCAGCCCGTAACGCTAATCACACTGATCCCGGCAGTGATGGGCTCGGGAGTACCGTGGACAGTTACCCCGTAATTTCCGAAGGTTAATGTCCACGTTCCTGCCGGAGGACGGCTAGGGCACCGTCGCGGCCGGCGGGATGTTCGGGTTCCAGGTCGCCGCGAGCTTGTCCATCACCGCGTCGAGGCGAGCGTCGGCGACCTGCCGCGCCGGATCGGCAAGGTGCCAGTGCGCGATCTCGCGGGCGCCCCGCTCGAACGGGATCACCGCCCGCCAGCCCGGTACCAGGCTGCGCAGCTTGGCGTTGTCGAACACCATCGAGTGCGCCTTGTCGCCCAGCAGCCCGGCGCCCCAGTCCGGGTCCGCCGCCGCGATCGCGTCCGACGGCACGTGCACCAGCCGCGCGGTTACCCCGAGCGCTGCGGCGAGTGCTTCGGCGATCTGGTTCCACGTCAGCACGTCGTCGGAGGTGATGTGGATCGCCTCACCCAGGGTCCGCGGGTGCGCCAGCAGCGGCACGAACGCCCGGGCAAAGTCCTCGTGATGGGTCAGCGTCCACAGCGAAGTTCCGTCGCCGTGCACGATAACCGGCCGACCCGCGAGCATCCGCCCGAGCACCGTCCATCCGCCCTCGAAAGGCACCGCGGTCTGGTCGTAGGTGTGCGACGGCCGGATGATGGTGACCGGGAAGCCCTGCTCCCGGTAGGCCGACGTGAGCAGTTCCTCGCAGGCGATCTTGTCGCGGGAGTACCGCCAGAACGGGTTGCGCAGCGGCGTGGATTCGGTGACCGGCACCCGCGCGGGCGGCGTCTGGTAGGCCGACGCGGAGCTGATGAACACGTACTGCCGGGTCCGGCCGGCGAAAAGCTCGATGTCGTTACGAACCTGGTCGGGCGTGAACGCTACCCAGTCTGCGACGGCGTCAAAGTCAAGACCCTTAATTTCTTCCCGAACGGACGCCGGTTCCCGTATGTCGGCTCGCAGGAGCGTGGCCCCAGGGGGAAGCGGCCGGATGGCGGTCTTCCCCCGGTTCAGCACGAACAGCTCGATGCCGGCCTCCACCGCCAGCCGCGAGCACGCCGCGCTGATCACTCCGCTGCCCCCGATGAACAAGACCCTGAGCTTGGCCATCCCCCCAACGCTAGTCGCCCGGCCGGGCCACCGCCTCCAGCATCGGCCGGGCCGGCACCCAGCGCGGGAACGGGTCGGAGTACTCGGCCCGCTCGAAGGAGAATCCGGCGCGTTCGATGGCCGCGAAGGTATCGCGGGCGAGGTGGCATCCCGCGTTGAGCCGGGACCATACCGGCGTGAACCGGTCCTGCCACCGGGCCAGGCTGCCGCTGCCGCGGACGTGTTCAAGCACGATCAGACGCCCGGCGGGCCGCAAGACCCGCCGGGCCTCGGCCAGTGCCCGGTCCGGGCTGGACACGCTGCACAGCACCAGCGTGAACACGACGGCATCGAAGCTGCCGTCGGCGTACCGCAGCCTTTCCGCGGCGTCGCTCGTCAGCTCCGTGGGTACGGCCGCCGCGGCCAGCCGGGAGGCCAGCCGCCTGCGCATCGCCGGGTCGGGCTCGGCTACGACCACACGGCTGGCCTTTTGGAGGTACGGGAGGTTGGCGCCGGTCCCGGCGCCGACATCCAGGACATGACCGTCCAGGCCGGTGAGCAGGCGGGCGCGGCGCTCGCCGAGGATCGCGCGTTCCAGCGGGCGCGTCGCCGGGTCATAGGCGGTGGCGAAGACCCAGTGACCACGTTGCCGCATCGCGCCTGCCTCCTGTTCCAGCCCGCCGGCGGCACCGCGGGCCGGCGCGCAGGCGATGACGTCCCGACGCCCAGCCTAGGCAACGCTGGCCGGGGACGCTGCCGTGGTACAGCCGCGGGCGTCAGTCCCGCCGGAAGCCGCGCTATGACCGGTCAGGAGGCCAGCGCGTGCGTCGCCTGCTCGACGAGGCGGTCCAGAGCGTCGCGGCTGGCCTCGCGGTAGAGCGGCCCCGTCCCGTCCGCCAGCAGCTGGCTCACCAGCGCCACACCCTGCACCGGGACCGGACCGGGCTCGACGAGGCGGCTGGCCAGTTCGGCGAGCAGAGGAGCGGACCGGCTGATCCGAGCCAGGCGGAGCGGGACGCGCGGCGTACGGGTCGCGCCCGGCGCTGAGCGGGCGGCAGGCGCCAGTACCGGCCGGTCAGCTGCTCCGGCCAGATCACGCGCACCGGGCCGGACCGGGATCGGATCCCCGGATGAGCGTGACCGAGCGGCGGCCGCCGGGTGGGGCCGTACGACCCCGGCGGGCTCGCCCGCCGCGGCCAGTATCCGGAGCAAGCTCGCGGCCAGGTCCCGGCGGTATCCGTCGGTCGTCAGGCGCACGGCACGAGCGGCCAGGCTGGCGTTTGCCTCCGGCCTGGTACCGGCGGCCAGCTCGCGGTCGAGCCGCGTGGCCAGGCAGCGGGCCAGCAGCCTGTGCCAGGGCCGTAGCCGCCGGAGCGTCAGGCGGCCCAGATCGTCCTCAAGCAAGACGTGCATCGCGTGCCACCTCCGATCGAGTGACCTATAAAAGTATTATACTGGTCATGCATGACCTGTAAAGTTATTTATCAGGTCACGCGGGACGACGTACGGCCGATGTCAGGAAGGGACGACGTAGGGCCGATGTCAGGGCGGGACGACGTAGGGCCGGTGTCAGGAAGGGGAACCGCGATCATGACCGCTAGCCTGAACGGCGTGACGCTGCCTTCGTGGGCCTCCCACCTTGAGCCCAAGCCGGCTCCGATGCCGCTGCTGCTCGTACAGGCGTTCGTGGATACCGTCGACGCGGACCTGGGCACCGACATGCTCGCTCATCCGGACGAAGC
>JASIGD010000145.1 GCA_030045295.1 Streptosporangiaceae bacterium | reverse complement strand
GGAGCGCATAGGCGACGCTCCGCCGCGCGACTTCGGCCCAGCGCAGCGGCCATTCGACCGCGTCCGCGTACTGTCGTTCACCCACGCCGTCGCGGGCCCGGTCGTGGGCCGGACGCTGGCCGAGCACGGGGCGGACGTGCTCTGCGCGACGCGGCCGAACGACTACGAGCACGAGTTCATCTACGCCGAGGCAAACGTCGGCTCCCGCAGCGCGTACGTCGACCTCGGAAACCCGGCCGGGCAAGAACGAGCCGCAGCCCTGCTGGCCGCGGCCGACATCGTGGTCAGCAACCACCGGTCCGGCTCGCTGGAGCGCCGTGGCCTCGAACCACGTCAGCTGGCCGAACGGCACCCGGGCCTGGTGTACGTCTCAGTCACCTGCTACGGGTCGCGCGGCCCGTGGGCGCGTCGCGGCGGCTTCGACATGAACGGATCTGCTGCCTCTGGCCTCATGACCATGGAAGGAAGCGCGGCCGAGCCCAGGCTCCCCGTCACCGGAATGATCAACGACTACGTCACCGGCTACCTGGGAGCAGTCGGAGCCGCCGCGGCTCTGATCAAGCGCGCTACCGAGGGAGGCTCCTGGCACAGCACCGTGAACCTCACCCGTGCCGCCATGTGGTGCGGGTCGCTCGGCCTGGTCAACCCTGCCCTGGCCGGCTGCGACGACGAGCACACCCTCCGCGATCCGGTCCCTTACGACGCCCCCAGCCCGCTCGGCGACGTGCACATGCTCGCCCCGCCGGTCCGGTTTTCCGCCACCCCGCCGCGCTGGCCGGACCCGCTGCTCGTACCCCGGGGCTCCAGCCGCCCGGAATGGCTGTCCTGCGTCCCCGACGCGGACCAGGTCCGGTCCCGCGGCCCGGTTTCTGACCCCGGGCGGTAGCTCGCGGTCGGAGCTACTTGATGAGCGGGTCTCGGGGCAAGCCGAGAATCCGCTCGGCTATCTGGTTCCGCTTGATCTCCGACGTACCGCCCGCGATCGACATTGCCCGGTTCAGAAGCACCAGCGTGGCTGCCATGGCGCCGTGACCCTCCAGGAAGGCGGCGTCCGGCCCCGCGAGTTCCGCCATGATCGCGGCAGTCTCGTGGCCGACCTCGGACAGCAGCAGCTTGGTGATGTTGCCTTCCGGCCCTGGGCCGCCACCTGCCACCGCCCGGTAGGCGCTGCGCTGGTTCAGTACGCTCATCGCCTGCGTGCGAGAGATGTGCCTGCCGACCCGTCCGGCTCCGCCGGCCAGCCGCTCCGGATGCGCGTCCAGTGGGGCGATGAACGCCTCCACCGGCATGGTCCTGCCGCCGTCGCCGCCGCCGATGCTGACGCTCTCGTTGCCAAGCGTCGCGCGCGCCACGGTCCAGCCAGCATCAACCGGTCCCACCACGTCGGCGTCCGGTACGAACACGTCGTCAAAGAAAACCTCGTTGAAATCGGAGTTCCCGCTGGGCATCTTCAGCGGCCGGACGGTGACGCCAGGCGCGTGCATGCCGATCACCATCGTGGTGATGCCGTCGTGCTTGGGCGCGTCCGGGTTCGTCCGCACCGTGGCCAGGCCGAAATCGGCCAGGTGTGCGCCGCTGGTCCAGACCTTCTGGCCGTTGATCCGCCAGCCCTTCTCGGTCTTGGTCGCCCTCGTTTTGATGCCGGCCGCATCGGACCCGGCGCCTGGCTCGCTGAACAGCTGGCACCAGATCACATCCTGGTTGAGCGCCGGGAGGACCCAGCGCGCTACCTGGTCCGGGCTGGCGTATTGGATCAGGGTCAGGACGATCCAGCTCGTGATGCCGTAGCTAGGCCGCTTGATCGCGGCCGCGGCGAACTCCTGCTCGATCACCAGCTGCTCGATGGCGCCCGCATCCCGGCCCCACGGCTTCGGCCAGTGCGGCATCGCGTAGCCGGATTCGATCAGCGCCTGCTTTCTCGCATCGCCCGTCAAGCCGCGCAGCCGGGCAATGTCAGGCCCGATCGCCGCCCGGATCGGCTCGGCCTCGGCGGGCAAGTCGATGGCAGCCGCCCGGCGCACCCCACGGCGGACCAGGTCGGTAACCTCGATCGCCGCCTGCTCGGCGTCCACCACCGCGGCGATCGCGGCGGCCCGGCGCAGGTACAGGTGCGCGTCGTGTTCCCAGGTGAACCCGATGCCGCCATGGACCTGGATGTTGAGGTTGGCGTTGGTGACTGCGGCTGGCATAGCCAGAGCCGCCGCGATGGCGGCCGTATAACTGAGCTGGTCACCGCCGCCGATCCCGGCCCGGCCGGCGTCCCACGTGGCGGCGATCGCCAGCTCGGCGGCTACCAGCATGTTCGCGCAATGGTGCTTGACCGCCTGGAAGGTCCCGATCGGGCGGCCGAACTGCTGGCGAATCTTGGCGTATTCGGCCGCCTGCTCAGTGCTCTCGGCGGCGATACCGGCCGCCTCTGCCGCGAGCACAGCCCGGGCCACGTCGGTCAGCAGCCCGCGCGCGCCCGGCAGGACGGTCGCCGGCGCGGCGTCGAGCCTGACCCTGGCCGCGCGGCGACTCTGGTCCAGATTGACAGGAACATCGGCCTGGACGCCGACTGACTTCTCGATCACCAGTACGTCGTCACCGGCAGGTACCACTAGCACGTCCGCCAAGTGACCGCTGATCACGACTCCGACATTCCCGGTCGCGGTAGCGTCCGCGTAGGTCACTTCGCCGCCGAGTGCGGCCGCCCCGACCACGGTGCCGTCAGCCAGCGCAGGCAGGAGCCGCTTCTGCAGGTCATCAGGCCCGGCGGCGGTCACTACGGCGCTGGTTATGACGGTCGGAACGAACGGCCCCGGTGCCAGCTGCCGGCCCATCTGCTCGGCCACGACCAGCGTTTCGGCCAACCCGAAGCCCGAGCCGCCATGTTCTTCAGGTACGTGCAGGCCGAGCAGGCCGAGGCTGCCCAACTCGGCCCAGAAAGCGGGCAGCGCGTCCGCCTGGGACCCGAGCATGTTACGGGCCGCCGCGCGCGACTGATGTTTGGTCAGGAGCCCGGCGACGGTCTGCGCGAGCGCGCGGTGCTCTTCAGAGATGGCGATCGACATGGATTACTATTTCCCCGTCCACCCGGTGATAGCACCTCCGAGACGAGGCCTGTCATGATTCACCCCGCGCCGGGTGCTGCCCACCTCGGCCAGCCGTGACCCCCGCCGCGAGTCGGTCGACGTCACAGCCCGATATCTACGAGTTCATCTCGGTTATATAGGTAGCCATCCGGCAGCAGGCCCACGTCAACGGTCTCCGGTGATAGCCCCGGCGGAACATAACCCGCACAGGGGCAACATCTCCACACTTTCAGCGAACCCAGCCGGACCCGGCAGGAGGCCGGGGCGCGGTGAGACGCGGCAGTGTGCGCGCATCGGACGCACACTCTCGCCGTCGGCAAAGACGTACAGTGCCATTCCCAGAGCATATTGGCCCCGGCGGACAGCCAGAACATGAAATAGACGAACGCGATCACGACGCCTGCAGCGCCATATCCGCCGCCACCCGGCAGGGAAGCGAACGCAAAAGCGGCGGCAAGAATGGCTGGCGTGATGAACCCGGATGCCCCCCACCTGACTGCGTTGCTCATCCGCCACCGGGGCAACTCGCGTAGCGGCTGGCCTCCGGCCAACTCGGCGGGTATGTCGGCGGCGATCTCGGCCAGCTCCGCGGACGTACGTGCGGTGAGCGTCTGGTCGATCCGCGCGTCGAACTCGTCCTTGGTCAGCCGACCCTGCACGAATGCGGCCTTGAGCGTGCCGATCATCTGCTCGCGGTCGGCATGCGACACGCGCCGACGGCGGCGGCGGCCCGCCACCGCTGCCTTTTCGTCTCCCGGTCCTGTAATCACGGTGCCTCCCAGGAGGGGGATCAGAAAACAGCGTAGCGCGACTGCCCCCTGGCGGCCATCTCGATAGCCCGGCCGGCCGCCGTCATGTAACTGGTCAGTAACATTCTAGCGTGGCAGGAAGCTTCTACGTGCCGCTGGGCACCGGCTCGTGGCGGGCGACACCGCACACAGCCGGCCCGTGGGACACCACGACCCAGCACGGCGGTCCGCCGAGCGCGCTACTCGGCCGGGCTATGCGGCGCTGTCAGCCGCGGCCCGACATGATGATCGGCCGCTTCACCTGCGAGATCCTGCGCGCCGTTCCGGTCGGCGAGCTCAGCGTCCAGGCCCGTCTCGCGCGGCCGGGCCGCAGCGTCGAACTGCTGGAGGCCAGCGCGACGGCCCAGGGCCGCGAAGTGGCCCGGGCCACCGCCTGGCGGGTACGCCGGGCCGACAGCCCTCCGGTGGAACCGCGGCTGCCCTCTCCCCCGCCGCTGCCGGGCCAGCCGCCTGCTCTGCCGCCGGCCGGCTGGGCGGACGGGTACCTTTCGGCCATCGAGTGGCGGCAGGCCAGGGGAAGCCTCAGCGCTCCCGGACCTGCCACGCTATGGGCACGGATGCGCTACCCGCTCGTGCCGGACGAGGAGCCCGACCCGCTGGAGCGCGTCCTCGCCGTCGCCGACAGCGGCAACGGCGCCTCCTGGGAACTCGACATGAACCGCTGGCTTTTCATCAACCCTGAGCTCACCGTCCACCTGCACCGCGAGGCAGCCGGCGAATGGATCTGCCTAGACGCCCAGACCGTCATCTCTGCCGGCGGTGTCGGGCTGGCTACCTCCGTGCTGTCCGACCGGGACGGTCCAGTCGGCGTCGGCGCCCAGACGCTGCTGATCGCCTCCCGGACGGCAGGGTAACGTAGCTCGCTCGGCGCGGACGCCCGACGGTCACCGCTAGCGCCTCACGGCTGCATCACGACGGGTCGTCCGGCGCGTCGGCAGGGGCTAGCCGGCCGGGCTGGCCGGCCGGGCAGAGCTGCCGGGCACGCGGGCTGCCGGGCCGTCAGGCATGGGCGGCGATGATCCGCGCGCACTCCATCGACTCCGCGTGCGTGGTGTCCACCAGCAGGTCGTACATCACGCCCCGGTGCACCAGGTCCGCCTGAGAGACGGCCATCCCGGCGACACGATCACCTCGGGCAACTTCACGCCATTCGGCCACCGCGGCCTCGCACCTAACGCCGACCCACAGCACGTCAAGCCCGCCCAGGACCCTCTGCCAGCGCCGCTGAGAAACCGCTCCGCCGAGGAATACCTCATCGACGATGACGCGGGCGCCCGCGCGGATCATCGCGGCAACTCCCTCGATCCACGCCGTTTCCAGCGCGCGGAATTCCGGCCCGACGATCAGTTCGCCGCCGGGGACCGACTTAATACCCTGTTCCGACTGGCGCATCAAAGCAGGCATGGCCTGGATCAACGTGTCGACCCCCAGGACCAGCCACGGATCGGGCAAGATCGCCTGCAGGCACCTGGCGATGCCGGATTTCCCCGAACTGGAGCCGCCGTTGAGCACGATCATTTGAGTAGTCACCGCGCCACAATAAAAGGCAGCGGTAACGCTGCCAACGCACGTCGTTCCCGGCGGTTGGACCGTGGCCGTCACGCCGCCAGAGCCGGCGCCGCTGTCGTAGCCGAGGAGCGGACCCGCGGGCTAGCCCCGAGCCGGAGAGCTTCGCCGTGCGCCGCTGCCTGCGGCCATCCTCGGCGAGGAGCGGGAACACCGGCTGTACGCGGAACGGGACCCCGGCATCTGCAGGCGCGGTCGCCCTGACGCCGGTGTTGCCTAGATTCACCGCAAAATGGGAAGGATAAAGCTCGCGGGTATCGCCGACTTCAGCGGATGGTATCCGCTCGGAGGCGTGGCGCTGACGGCCTGGTAATCAGCGCGGCCTGCGCGCAGGACGACAGGGCCCTTCTGGGGGAGCGGATGCTGACGCCGGGACCATAAGGAGGCTCAAGATGGGGCGCAGTGGCGGCGCGCCGGGCGGTCGGCAGAGACGGTACGTTGGCCTGGCCGCCGTGGCGGCGCTGGTGCTGCTGGCCGCGGCGTGCACGGGCGGCGGGCACAACGCCAGTCAGGTTAAGCCTGCGGCTCAGGCTAAGGCCGAGGCCAAGCCCTCCGCGGCCGGACCCGAGGTGACGATAACGCCTGCGAACGGCGTGACCGACGCCGACCCGTCCGCCGGCATCACCGTCACGGCGGCGGACGGCACGCTGACGAACGTCACCGTGCGCACCTCCGGCGGCACCGTACCCGGCTCCCTCAGCCAGGGCGGCAAGGTCTGGCACAGCCAGTGGGCGCTTGACGTCTCCCAGTCCTACTCGGTGACGGCCACGGCGTCGCGGAGCGGGCGCGGCACCGTCACCGTCACGAGCGCGTTCCGCACGCTGACGCCGAGCCGGACGTTCAGTACCGAGATCCTCGAGGGCTACGACCAGACCTATGGCGTCGGGATGCCGATCATCTTGTACTTCAGCCAGCCGATCACCGACAAGGCCGCGGTCGAGCGGGCGCTGCAGGTCACGACGTCGAAGCCGGTAGTCGGCGCGTGGTATTGGGACGATCCGTGCAACATGGCCGCCGCCTGCGCCTACTTCCGGCCGCGTGACTACTGGCCGACCGGCACCACGGTGAGCTTTACCGGGCACCTGGACGGCGTGCAGGGCGCGCCGGGCGTGTACGGCTTCCACACCCTGACCCAGACGTTCTACATCGGCGCATCGCTGATAGCGGTAGGGAACACTCAGACGCACCGCACGCAGATCTACTACAACGGCAGGCTCGCGTATGACTGGCCGATCAGCTCCGGCCGGCCGGGCGACGACACTCCGAACGGGAGCTACCTGACCATCGAGAAGGAGAACCCGGTGCTGATGACCGGCCCGGGCTACAGCCTGCTGGTTCCGTGGTCGGTGCGGTTCACGTTCAGCGGGGACTACTACCACGACGCCTACTGGTCAGTGAGCGAGCAAGGCTTCGAAAACGTCAGCCATGGCTGCGTCAACTTGTCACCGGCAGACGCCGAGACGTATTACAACCTGGCCGTGCCTGGCGATCCCATCACCATCGTGGGCAGCCCGAGGGCCGGAACCTGGGACAACGGCTGGACCGAGTGGTTCCTGAGCTGGCCGCAATACCTCCAGGGCAGCGCGCTGCACGAGGCTGTGGAGGCAGGACCCGCCGGCAGTACGTTCGTCAACCCCTCGTCGCTGCCCGCCTCGACCGCGAGCGCGCCGCTGCAGACAGCGCCGACCAACAACTCAGCCGCGGGATAGGGCGGCCAGCAGCCTGCCGGTCACGCTGTCCCGGCCGGCCTTGCCGCGCTGGGCGGCGCGTCCGTTCGACCCCGAAGCGCCGCCGCCTCATGCCAGCCGATCGTGGCACCAGCATCCCAGCTGCGGTGGACTGAGCCGACCGGCAGTTCCCGGTCCCCCCGGGTACTCGGCTGGGCTGATGAAGAAGCCTCTGTCTACTCTTGGCATGGGAGCCGAGAATGGGAGTGAGCAGCCGGCGCTGCCGGTACGCGCTGCGGCTTAGGCTGCTCGGTGAGCTACAACCGGAGGAGACAGACCATGAGTGACGTGTTCTCTGCGGTCCCCGGTGCGTCCGGGGCCGGGGCGGCACCGAGCAAGGTGTTCCGGTCGGAACTGAACCCCGTCGACTTCCTGCACAGAGCGGCGTACGTATACCCCGAGAAGACCGCAGTCGTAGAGGGCGAACGGCGGTACTCTTACCGGCAGCTCGCGGAGCGCTCGTGGCGGCTCGCCAACGCGCTCCGGTCGGCGGGTCTTCGCAAAGGCGACCGGGTCGCCACGCTGCTGTTCAACTCGTCGGCGATGCTGGAGGCTCATTTCGGCGTGCCGGCGGCGGGCGGGATCCTGGTCACGATCAACAACCGCCTGGCCGGGGCCGAGATCGGGTACATCCTTGACCACAGCGGTGCTCGCTACCTGCTGCTCGACACCGAGCTCGAAGCGCTGGTCGGGTCAGGGCCAGCCGGGGTGACCGTGATCCGCTGTACGAACACCGGCGACGTCGAGGACCCGTACGAAACCTTCCTGGCCGGCGCGTCGGCGGAGATGCCGACGAGCTGGCTTGAGCACGAGGAGGAGACGATCTCGATCAACTACACCTCGGGGACCACGGGCCGGCCCAAAGGGGTGCAGTACACCTATCGCGGCGCGTACCTGAACGCGCTCAACGAGGTAATCATCGCCGGCATGAGCACCGACTCGGTGTACCTGTGGACGCTGCCCATGTTCCACTGCAACGGCTGGTGCTTCCCGTGGGCCGTGACCGCGGTCGCGGCGCGGCACGTGACGATGCGCGCGGTGGACCCGGCGCTCGTCTGGGAGCTGATCGACGGTGAGGGCGTGACGCACTACAACGGCGCGCCGACCGTCCAGCTGATGGTCATCAACCATCCCCGGGCGCACCGCCTGGAGCGGCCGGTGACGGCGATGGTGGCCGCCGCGCCTCCCTCACCGACGCTGTTCGCCCGGATGAGCGAGCTGAACTTCCGGATCGTGCACGTGTACGGCCTGACCGAGACGTATGGCCCTATCACCGTATCTCCCGAGCAGGAGGCCTGGCGCGAGCTCCCGATCGAACAGCGCGCCCAGCGCCTGGCGCGCCAGGGCCAGGCGTACATCTCCTCCGACCTGGTGCGCGTGGTCGGCAAGGAGATGAACGACGTGCCGCAGGACGGGCAGGCGATGGGCGAGGTGGTCATGCGCGGTAACAACGTCATGAGCGGCTACTTCGAAGATCCGGCCGCCACCAGCAAGGCCTTCGCGGGCGGCTGGTTCCATTCCGGGGACCTCGCCGTGTGGCATCCCGATGGCAACATCGAGCTGCGCGACCGGGGCAAGGACATCATCATCTCCGGCGGGGAGAACATCTCCAGCATCGAAGTGGAGCAGACCATCTGCGCCTACCCGGGTGTGCTGGAGTGCGCCGTGATCGGGATCCCGCACCCTCACTGGGGGGAACGGCCCAAGGCGTTCGTCACGCTCAACGGCACCGCCACGGCCACGCCGGAGCAGATCATCGCGTTCTGCCGCGAGCGCCTCGCCCACTACAAATGCCCCGACGCCGTCGAGTTCGGGCCGCTGCCGAAAACCTCGACCGGCAAGGTCCAGAAATTCGTCCTGCGCGACCGTGAATGGTCCGGGCAAGGCAAGCAGATCGGCGGGGTGTAGCACGCCGAGGCCAGGCCGCGGGCGGGTGAGCGGCTAGTCGCGCGACTCGCGGAGTGCGAGGCGGACCGCACGTGCCCGCTGCGACATGGCCTCGAGCTCGGCGACGCCGTGCTCGTCGGCAGCGGTGCGGGCGAGCATGTCAAGGTGCTGACCGCTCAGCTCGGCCAGCGCGGCGGCCTGCTGCCAGTCCCGGTAGGCGGCGTCCGCCTGGCGGACCTCGGCCGCGTAGCGTTCCAGCGCCGCCACCCGGTCGGCGATGCTGGAGTCGGCGAGCTGCGCGGCCTGGAACTGCCGGTCGAGCAGCTCGGCGGTCATCGCGCCCGGCTCGATCGTGGACAGTTCCGCCCGCTGAGCGCGGAGCCGGGCCTGCTCGCGCAGCGCCACGGCGATATCCCATTCCTGACCCGCCAGGGCCGCACGCGTGGCGTGCTTGTCGAGCAGGTCGGCCTGGCAGACCTTGGACGAGGTGACCGCGTCAACCGCATCTTGCGCGCGCCGCAGCAGCACCCGGGACCGGGCGTCGAAATCGGCGGCGATCAGGTAGCGGCCGTGATGGGCGCGCGCGGCCACGTTGGCCGGCGCCTTGCCGTTGAGCTGCCCGAAACGGGCGATCCGGGTGCCGAATACCACGGCGGTGAGGACCGCGATGATCTCGGCCAGCAGCAGCGCATAACGCCCCGAAGCAGACTGCCAGCCGACCGGCCCCTGGAAGACCAGGACTCCGATAGCCAACGGCGTCACGCCACCGACCGCGATGAATCCCGCGGCGGTCATGCCCATGACCGCTCCGTCGATGGCTGTCTCGCGCCTGTCGGGGTCCGTGGGCAGGAAGTCGCGACGCCGGGCGGGCCGGCTCCGGCACGCGGGCGTCAAGAGCGTACCCGGCGCGGTCAGCAGAGCACGCTCACCAGCGGGGATGCCGGGGTCGATGGCGGGCCGCCGCAGCGTGGCGTCGGCCCAGACCGCATCGTGCTGGTCATCCATCGGCCGACTCCTTGTTCGCACACCCATGACCGCGAAAGCCGAGACGTGAGGCAGCTGAATTCATCCAGGGTATCGCCGCCGGCCCGGTCCGGCACAGTTCGTGCCGGGGGGTGGAAGCCGGCTCGCCGCGCGGGCCGTGCTCGCTGGCGCGTCATAGTGCACGGGCCAGGCCGGCTGAGATGCTGTGGATCCGCGCGCGACCGACAGGAGGAAACAGGTCACGGTCGGCTCACCCTGGAGGCCTGATGATGGAAGCGGCGTTCCGCAGGGCGCTGTCGTCCGTGATCACGGCCCGCAGGACGGCGTCGGCCGCCGCGAGCTGGGCGGGGTCGACCCGCTGGCGGAACTCACGGTCGAGGGCGTGCACGACCTCGGTGATGGCCTGCGCGTAGGCCGTGCCCGCCGGGGTGAGTATGACGTTGAGCATCCGCGAATCGCGTTCATCGCGTTCGGTGCGGGCGTACTCCCGCTGCTCGAGCCCGTCGGCGATCTTGCGGGCGGCCTGCCGGGTTATGCCGAGGTCGGCTCCGAGCCGACCGACCGGAACGGGTCCGCGGCGCAGCAGCCGCAGCGCGGCGGCGTCGCTGCGGCGGTAGTCGGGGTAGCCGAGCTGGCCGAGCCGGGCCGCCATCTGCCGCACCCAGCTCAGCCGGGCCAGCGCGAGCAGGTCGCCGAACAAGTACGAAGGGCTTGATGTGTGGGCCACAAGATCCGATGCTAGCGATATGCAAATAGGTTGCCTATCTTGCTTCGCGTCGGCCCCGCCGCCAGCATGTGCTGACTTACCGACCTTGCCGGTTCCGCTTGGCGTTATCCGGGCGAATGTCGCCTGCGGCTACGGCGGCGCCACCGTCCAGGGCGTGCTGGTTCCCTTTCCCGCCCGCGGCCAGCATGCGCCGGGGATGACGCCGGCGGCGCTGCGGGGTGCTTGTCCCGCCATCGGCTGGCCATCGTTTCTTCGTCCACGAGCGGAAGAAACAGGGGCGGGCCCAGCGGTATCCGACGCCAGTTGATGATCCGCTCGTTAAGTCCCCTGACAACTTCGCGTACCTCCTGCTCAGAGCGCAGGTCCTGGACCGTTTCCGCCAGCCGTTCGACCTCTTTGCGCAGCCTCAGCGGGGTGGGCAGGAGCTCCTCGGCCGACACGCCCTCCCTGCGCAGGTAGTCCCGCAGCCAGGCTTGGCCGTCATCTGCTTGTTTGCTGTCAGGAAGGGGCTTACCGGCGCCGGGCAGATTATCGAAGGAACCCCGCTCCGTCGCCTCGTTAATCTGCTGGTCAATCCACGAGGTGAAGCTGACCCCTGGAGGCTTGCGCTCTGTCATATGGAGTGGTTCCCCACTTTACCCGGGCGGTCCGGCCGGGCAGCGGGCGCACCGCACCCATCAGGTCAGCAGTACGCCTGGCAAATGCCGGCCGTCCCGAACCCGGCAGACGTTGCGCGGCAGTTCTCGACTAGCTGGCGGCCTCCCCGCCGCTCGTCGGTGAGGTAGCGCTCTCGGCCGAGCTCGCATCGGCTTCGATGTCGGCGGCGTCGGCCTTCAGCTGCCTGGCTTCGACCTTCTTCGCCTTCTTCATCGCCCGCTCGACCTTCGCGCCCATGTCGGAGACTGCAACCACGACCAGGCCGGCCTGCCCGGCGTCCAAGTGCTCGCCGAGCTCTTTCAGGTCGTGTCGGCTCATCCCGGCCGCGGCGTGACCAGCAACCGCACCCAGTATGGCGCCGCCGCCGGTGGTCGCAATGAGCAGGCCGCCGCCTATCGCGGCGAACGGGAACAACGCCACGACCAGGCCGGTGGCCAGGCCCACGCCGCCGCCGAGCACTCCGCCGACCCTGGTCGGCGTCTCGTGCTTCTTGGTGATCTTGACCTTGCCGTCGGCGCGCCGTTCGACCACGGCGGCGTCGTAAGCATCGATCAGGTTTTCCTTGGTATGGAGTTCCTTAACGAACTGGTAGTCGGCGTCAGCGTCGCTGACGTCGTCGTATATCCCGACATAAGCCATGAACGTGTCGATTGCCATCCTGATCCCTCCGCCGCGAAGCCTGCGGACCGGCCAAGGCGGACCCGTACCGCGGCCACCCAATCCTAGCCCGCCCCACTAGCCAAGGCCGTAACAAATGCCAAGGTCAACTGAGCAGCTGCGCGCCGTCGGGGCGGCTGGGCCCGAGCCGTCAGCAGGTGCCCGGGGTCGCACACGACACTGCCCGGGAGCGTGTGGTGCAGCTCAAGGGCCACCTGCGTCTTACCGACCCCGTGCGTTAAGCCAGGTGAGCACGGTCAGCACGCTAACACCAGCGTCAGGTCATTTGACCACGGCGAGCCCGTAAATTCCGTTGCCGACCATGATCCCTCCAGCCACGATCAGCACACAGATGAGTATGGTCTTGCCGTGCGCGCGCAACCAGCCGTTGAAGGAGGTCAGGTACCGTCCTGTCAGCGCCGGAGCAATCAGGTAGAGCACGATGGGCAGCCAGACCAGCAGCACGTTGATGAGCACGACAATGATCAGGGCTACGGCCGTGAGTTCGGTGTCGGCCGACGATGTCGCGATCACCTGCAAGGCGGCGAGAAACGTGACTCCCGGGGCGAAGATCAGGAGGCCAGCCACGAACGCGCTCAGCGGAGCCGGGTTGGCGACCAACTTGGACACCAGCCCCTGCTGCGCTTTGGCCGGATCGGGCGGGCGCGACGGGCGCAAGGCCACCACGATGCCAACCGCCAGCAGCAGGATGCCAAGGCCCAGCCGCAGGCCGTAACGAGGCTCGTGCTGGGCAGGGTGGTTCAGACCGACGCTGCGCAGGACGGCCACGATCACCGCGCCCGTGACCAGGCTCATGACCACCGCCCCGGCCAGGTAGAACGCGGCGGTCAGTCTAGGCCGGGCCGAGCCGAGGTACACGGCACAGATGAGCAGCGCCGTCGGGGACAACGCCGCAAGCAGTGCCAGCCCGGCCGCGTCGAGAAGCACCGGACCGGCCTAGCGGCGAGCGAAGCGCCAGCGGCGCCTCGCCCAGCACCACAATGTCACGGTCGAGGCCGGCCAGTCCCGGCCGGTATCCGGTCTCCGGCCACGGTCCGGCAGCACGTCCCCCACATTACGCCACAAGCGGCTGGCAGCGCGGGCGGCGGTGATCCCCGGAGCTCGGGGGCACGCCGGAAGTCCGCGCATAGACGCTGATCCCGGCGGACAATAACCTTGCTGCGAAGGGCGGTACTCATGCAACCAGGGCAGTGGCCACAGCGGCGGCCGCTGAAACGCCACGACAGCCACATCGCTGAGCAGATGGTGGAGCGCGCGGCCGAACTGGCCAGGGACTCCCACGCACGGACCCGGCACGCCGCAGTACTGGTAAAGGACGGCAGCCTGCTGGCGTGGGGGACCAATGGTGTGCCGTTTCCGGGGGAAGACCACTGCTACTGCAAGTTCGCCGAAACTGGCCATCATGACCAGTGCCGGACCCACGCGGAGCAGCGGGCGATCACGCTGGCCCGGGAGGGCGACGGCTGGCGAATGCTGGCAGGATCCAAGCTGATATACGTCCGGCTCGAGACGGACGACTCGGTGCGCCTCGAGGAGCCGCACTTTTGCGCCCGCTGCAGCCGCCTGGCGCTGTCGCTGGGCGTGGCGGAGTGGATCTTCGCCCTATCGGACGGGCTGGTCGGATACTCCGCGGCCGACTACGACAGGATTGCCGAGCTCAGGTGGTAGCGGTAAGCTCCGGCCCGGCTGGTCAGGGACGGACCGCGCGCAGCAGCAGGTAATCGATGATCCCGCGTCGCCACAGCAGATGGACCTGCCTGAGCAACAGGCGAGCAGCGGCGTGCTGACCCACGGGCGCCGCGCTCGCATGGTCCAGCCGCTCCGCCGTGAGCCGCAGCGCCGGGGCAATTACACGCTCGCCGCATCGCGTGATCTGCACCTGGGCCAGGCCCGCGGCGCGTGCGGCCGCGGCGATCTGCTCCGCGGTCACGGCCATGGTGCGCCGCAACCCGAATACCCGCAGCTGAGTCAGGCCAGCCAACAGCTCACCGGGGCAGACCGGCCACCGCTGAGCCGAGACGTCGGAGATACTCAGCACGCCGCCGGGACGCAGGACCCGGTAACACTCGTCGAAGAAAGCCTTCCGGGACCGGAAATGGAACGCTGCCTCCACGCTGACTATCCCGTCCGCGCTCTGGTCGGCGATCGGCAGCCGGACGGCGTCGCCTACCACGGGCGCGGCCGCGGCCTGCCGGAGCCGGTCCCGGCCAGCGACAAGTTGCCACTGGGTGATATTCACCGCGACCAGCCGGCGCGGCCGCGCCGTCTGGGCGATCAGTGCGTCCTGGGTGCCGAGCCCGTTCCCCACGTCCACGATCACTCCCCCGGCGGGCAGGGCCGAGGCGAGCGTGCTGACCAGCCGGCGGCAGGCCTGCTCGGCCTCGCCCTCCGAGCCTGATCCCTCCCACAGCCCCAGGTTCAGCCAGCCCGGCGCCATGGCCAGGAAGAAGTCCGACCCGATGCTCTCGTAGACGCGCGCGGCCGGATTACCGCCCTGCCTGACCATCCCGGCGGCATGCCGCACGTGCTGAGGTGTCCACCCGGTGAACCACGCTGGCCTGGCTGCCATACCAAGCCAGACCTTACCTGAGGGGCGTGCTACCGCGCGTGGGCCATCGTGTCGGCCACGATCGGGCAGGTTTCACAGGTCAGCGCCTCTATCGGCCCGTTGAACCAGTGACCGCGCGGGCACCGGATCTTCGCGCTCTCCAGCGGCCCGGCGATGGAGATGACCATGTACCGGTACTCCACCGCAGCCGGAAGTCCGCACCGTGCCGTGCCGTGCTTATCCGTGTAAGCCGGGCAGTCCAGGAACATCACGCCGCCGTCCATCTGCTTCCCTCCAACAAAACCCGGGTGCCGCATGCGAAGAAAAGCGTGCCAGCTCGGCGCTTACGGGCGATTGAGGCGTGATTGAGCGCTGTGCGCCGACGTGTGGGTTTCCCGGGACTGGTGCCGGCAGGCCTAACACGAGTGGTTGACGTTGTTGGCCTGCTCGGCTTGGTCCAAATCCCCGTAGCCGTTGAGGACGCCGTTCCCACCCGACCACTGCCACATCAGGTGGCAGGCCGCCGGAGCGTTGGCGAACCAGTCCGCGCTCGCGCCCGAACCGGAGAACCCGGACGGGAAGTCCAGTTCAGACTGCTCGTTGGTGAAGGTCCACTCGGCTACGTTATCGAGCTGCTCGTTGCCGAAGATGCCGGTCCAGGAGCCGTAATAGTCACCGCCAGCGGAATAGACGCCGGCCAGGTAGGGCGAGTGGGCATTGATGTAGTCTGCGAACCCCTGGTAGGTGGCGTAGTCGACATTCGCAGGGATATATTCCGCTTTCGCGGTACTACCGCAGGGACCGTTCCAGACCGTGTTCCAGCCGTCCTCATCCGGCGGTGAGCCGTTGTTCTCGATGTCCATGAAGATATAGCGGAAGTTGAGGAAGCGGCCGTCCAGGTCTGAGAGAGCCTGCTCCGCCTGCTCCTCGCCCCAGGCCATGGCCTCTGAGGTGGTGCCGTTGTAGTGGGGATCACGACCCGGGCCAGCCGCGAACCAGTAGGCGGCGGCGCCCAGGCCGGTGCCGTATTCGACGACATTGTCGTTTGCCATGTTGTAGTTAGCCTGGGCCCAGGCGAGCCCGCTGGTGGTACAGCCCTCCCAATTCATGAAAGAGCCGATTTCCCCGGTGTACTCCCCGTAGGGGCCTTCGGCGCCATTGCCGCAGTACCCGTTGGGCTCGGTATAGGGGCCCTTGTCGCCGCACGCTTCGGGGGCGGAGCTATCAGTCCCGTAGTAAAAGCCGGAGGAGTCGCCGTCGGACATCGTGCGTGCGGGATTTGCTCGCACCGCGGCAAGCGCCCCTTGTGCGATCTTTATATCCATGCTGCCGGACCGGCCGGGGAGAAACGACAGGACCCGGAGCGACCCGCAGATGCTCAGTTTCGTGCCGAGGGGAGCTACGCTGCCCGCACCCCGGGCGAGCGCGGACGGGTAGACCGTCACCGACGTTACCCGCCGGCAGGTCCCCGTCCCTTTTCCGGCCGCGAGAAGCGCGAGGGACACCGACCCGTCAGGCTGCAAGGTAAGCGCGGTGCTCTGCGAAGTGCCGCGCTCGTAGGTGGTCAGCAACGACCTCCCGGCCCGGGCGGCAGCGGTATAAGGGTAGATCTTGGCCACCTGGCTCGCGCCGCCCGCCTCAACCACCCGTACGGTGGGCCAGCCCTCGGGAAGCACGCACGTGCCGCCGCTGTTGCTGAGCAGTAGCGCGATCACGGTGCCGCCGTCGTCAGACCCGACGGACGTGATATCTGCGTGAAGGACCCGGGTGTCGCACCTCGGCGGCTCGGCGGTGGTGACCGCCGAGAATGGCGGCGGGGCGGCCGAAACCTTCAGTGCATGTATCTCGCTAGTCAGCGTCTGCTCGGCGTAGAAGGGGGACAGCCGCAGCTGCCCGCCCACGCACGGGACAAAGGAGCCGGCCGGCTCGCGGACAGTTTCCGGGCGATGCGCTCCGGGCAGGGTCAGTGCGAGCACCCATTTGGTAACGCACCCGGAAGGGGCGGCGGCGGACATCGCCGTGACGACGGCGCTTTGCCCGGGTCCGAGGACGATCTGCGCGTCCGGAATGAGAGCGAGATTGCTGTACTCCACGTCGCTAATCGCAGTGCTGACGGTCTTTCCCGCGGTGCTGCGAACCACGATCCGCGGCCAGCCGCGCAACGAGCACGCGGTGCCAGCGATATTGCGGAACACCACATTCCAGGCTCGCTTCCCCATGCCTTCGGCCGGATCCCCCGCGACGGCGGACGGCGCACTGATACGCAGGTCACTGGCCTGGCAGCTCGCCGCGCCAGCGTCCGGGGAGGCGGTCAGACGGGAAGCGGACGGCCGAGCTGATGCCGGGCTCGCGGTAAGCGCGACGACGGCCACGACGACCGCGATCGGCCCCAGAGCCTTAAGCGGCCCGATCGTGCTTCGGGTCATATTCGGAATACCTCCGGCGGGCTGGTGAGCGGCAGACCGTGGCGGCCGCGGATGGCTCAATAGGCCCGGTTCCGCCCCGGGTGCGGCAACCGGTACTTATCTGCGGGCTGTCCGGTTTCTCTACGGGAATGACAGTGCTCTGACCATCACGCCAGTGCCGACGATCAGGTAATTCCGATGGTTCGTCCGTATTTGTCGAGAGTTTGACGGTCGCTCCTGTTTTACCGTGTGGTTTCCTGCCCGGTCGAGGCGACACGCCGATGAACCTTTGATACGTCGGATGCCTGACCGGCAGTGGCAAAAAGGAGATGCGTCTCTCACCAGGGGTCAGCTGGCGGGGGATCAATGTGCGCGTGCCGTGCAGTAAGAGCGAGGCATCCCCGGTATTAGGTGGATATCTGCCGGATGATGAACGCTAAGGACGGTCCGGACGAGTGCCGGATTGCTGGCGAAGTGCGGTCTTCATGACCTTGCCGCTGGCGTTGCGGGGCAGGCCGGCCACGACGTGCAGGACGGTCGGAAGCTTGGAGCGGGCCGAGCCGGCCGGCGCCTCACTCGCGTAGCTCGTCCAGGGTCAGCGACGCGCGTCCGGCTTCTCGTCAGCGTGCCGGTCGACGTGCTTGATCCGGTGATTGCGTCGCCGAAAGATTCGCGCCGGTCACGACTCTTCCTATAGCACGGCGCGGCCGTCGCCCATAAGCTCCATGCGCAGGCTGTCGCGAGCCGCGCGATGGCGCCGGGAGGGTGATGACTGATGGAACCCCTGTACGAGCTCGTCTCGACTCCCGAGGGCGTGGTGGCGCGGGTCCGGCTCAGGGGCAGTGCGCTGCTGAGGTCGCCGATGCTGAACCGGGGTACCGCGTTCACGCTCGCCGAACGGGAGACGCTGGGACTGACGGGCTTGCTGCCCGACGGCGTGTCGACGATCGAGGGCCAGCTCCGCCGGGTTTACGCGCAGTACCTCCGCCAGCCCGACGACCTGGCTAAGAACATATTTCTTGGCCACGTCCGCGACCGTAACGAGGTGCTGTTCTACCGGCTGCTGACCGAGCACCTGGAGGAGATGCTGCCGATCGTCTACACGCCGACCGTGGGGACGGCGATCGAGCGGTACAGCCTGGAGTTCGGCCGCCCGCGCGGGGTGTACCTGTCGGTGAATCATCCCGATCAGATCGAGACGGCCTTCCGCAATTACGGGCTGGGACCCGAGGACGTCGACCTGATCGTGGCCACGGACTCCGAGGGCATCCTGGGCATCGGCGACTGGGGCGTCGGCGGTATCGCGATCGCCGTAGGGAAGCTGGCCGTGTACGTCGCCGCGGCCGGCCTGCACCCTCGCCGGGTCATCCCGGTCGTGCTGGATACGGGGACCGACAACCCGGCCCTGCTGGCCGAAGAGATGTACCTGGGCGGCCGGCACCCGCGCGTCCGCGGCGACCGTTACGACGAGATGATCGACGCCTACGTCACGGCCGCCACCAGGCTGTTCCCGAACGCGATGCTGCACTGGGAGGACTTCGGCGCCGCCAACGCCCACCGCATCCTGGCCAGGTACGCCGGTGCCTGCTGCACGTTCAACGACGACATCCAGGGCACGGCCGCGGTGGTGCTGGCCGCGGCGCTGTGCGCCATCCGGGCCGCGGGTACGGCCATGCGCGATCAGACGGTGGTCATCCACGGCGCCGGCACCGCCGGGATCGGGATCGCGGACGTCCTGCGGCAGGTCATGATCGACCAAGGCCTCAGCCTCGCCGAGGCGACCAGCCGTTTTTACGCGCTTGGCAGCAAGGGCCTGATCACCAGCGACTATGCCGGTACGGTGCGGGACTTTCAGGTCCCCTACGCCCGGCCAGCCGCCGAGGTCGGCAGCTGGCGGCGCGACGGCGAGGGCCGGATCGGCCTGGCCGAGGTGGTGACCCGCACCCACCCGACCATGCTGATCGGAACCTCGACCCAGCCGGGCGTATTCACCGAGGCGATCGTGACCGAGATGGCGGCGCACGCGGACCGGCCGATCATCATGCCGCTGTCCAACCCCACCTCGCACTCGGAGGCGCAGCCCGCCGATCTCGTCGCCTGGACCGAGGGACGAGCGCTCATCGCGACCGGCAGCCCGTTCGAGCCGGTGGACTACAAAGGCCTTCGCTACCAGATCGCCCAGGCCAACAACGCGCTGATCTTCCCCGGCCTCGGGCTCGGGGTCACCGCATGCCGAGCGCGCCGCGTCAGCGACGGGATGCTGGCCGCCGCGGCCACGGCACTGGCCGGCCTGTCCGACGCCGCCGCGCCGGGCGCCGCGGTGCTGCCCCCGGTCACGAGCCTGCGCGCTACTTCAGCCGCGGTGGCGGCCGCCGTCGCCGAGGCGGCGCAGGCCGAGGGCCTGGCCGGAACGCCGCTGGACGATCCCGCCGCCCGGGTACGCGAGGCCATGTGGGTGCCCGCCTACCCGGTGATCGAGCCCATCTGAACGAACGGCCCGGGCCCGGCTGAGCGCGGCTCAGGACGGCCTTAACGGCCCTGGGGCGGTGACACCACCGTCCGTTCGGTATCAAAGGGTCTGCCTGGGGGGAAGCGGCGGACCAGCGGCGACGTGACCCCGGCTACCCCCGGCCCTATTCCATTTTCCGGGCCGGGCGCGCAGAGTGGGGCCAGGAGGTAAGCCACGGTGGGTGATGCGATCGTCGGGATGGTGGCGAACCCGCTGTCCGGTCGCGACATCCGGCGCCTGGTCACGCAGGCCTCGGTGTTCCCGACGGCCGAGAAGGCCAACATGATCCAGCGCCTGCTCACCGCGCTCGGAGCGCTCGGCGTGCACCGCGCCCTGCTCAGCACCGACCTCGGCGGCATCTCCGCGTCGGTCTTCCGCGCCATCGAGCGCCGCGGTCACCGCAGGGGCGGGCCGGCGTGGCCGGAAGTCGAGTTTCTCGACGGGCAGCCGATCCGGCAGACCGCGCAGGACACCGTCGATGCCGTCCGGCGCATGGTGACCGCGGGTGCGCGGGTGATCGTCTGCCTCGGCGGCGACGGCACCGCCCGGGTCGCCGCGTCGGCGGTCGGCGACGTGCCGATGCTGGCGCTGTCCACGGGCACCAACAACGTCTTCCCCGCGGTCCGGGAGGCGACGGTGGCGGGCCTGGCGGCAGGCCTGGTCGCCACCGGCGTGGTCCCGGCCGAGAGCGTGACCACGCGGGCCAAGCTGCTGGAGGTACGGGCGGGCGGGCGGGCCGAGACGGCCCTGGTGGACGTCGCCGTGTCCACCGAACGCCACGTCGGGGCGCGCGCGGTCTGGGATCCGGGCACGGTGACGCAGTTGTTCTGTGCCTTCGCCGAACCCGACGCCATCGGCCTGTCCAGCATCCTGGGCCAGTTGTGCCCCGTCTCGCGGCATGAACCACACGGGGTCACCGCGCGGATCGCGCCCGGCGCGGCACGCCAGGTTCTCGCGCCGATCGCGCCGGGACTGGTGGTACCGGTCGGGGTCCGAGAGATCGGGCGGATGAACCCCGGATCGGACTATCGCGTCGACGCGCCGGCCGGCGTCATCGCCGTGGACGGCGAGCGCGAGCTTGCCTTCTCGCCGGGCGAGCAGCCCACCGTCCGGCTGCGGGCCGACGGGCCGAGGTGCGTGGACGTGCCCGCGGTCCTGGCCGCGAGCGCGCGGCTCGGCCTGCTCAGGCGTACCTGTCCATGATCATCGATCCCTGCTGGAGCTGCTGGTAAGGAGGAGCACATGACCGAAACCGCGGAGCGGAAGGCCCTGACCAGGGAACAGCTGCTGAGCGCGTACCGGATGATGCGGACGATCCGCGAGTTCGAGGAACGGGTGCACGCCGAGTTCGCGACCGGCGAGATTCCCGGATTCGTCCACCTGTACGCGGGCGAAGAGGCTTCAGCGGTCGGCGTCTGCATCAACCTCGACGACCGCGATACCATCGCCAGCACCCACCGCGGCCATGGCCACTGCATCGCCAGGGGCGTTGACGTCGGCGAGATGATGGCCGAGATCTACGGCCGGCGGACCGGCAGCTGCCACGGCAAGGGCGGTTCCATGCACATCGCCGACCTAGCCAAGGGCATGCTGGGCGCGAACGGAATCGTCGGCGGCGGGCCGCCGCTGATCTGCGGGACCGCGCTGGCCGCGAAGATCAAGGGGACCGGCGGGGTCAGCGTGGCGTTCTTCGGCGACGGCGGCAGCAACCAGGGCACCACGCTCGAGTCGATGAACCTGGCGTCGGTGTGGGACCTGCCGGCCATCTTCGTCGCGGAGAACAACGGGTACGCCGAGACCACCTCCAGCACCTGGTCGGTGGCCAGCGACAACATCGCCGACCGCGCGGCCGGGTTCGGCATGCCGGGCGTCATCGTCGACGGCTTCGACTTCTTCGCGGTGCACGAGGCGGCGAGCGAGGCGGTCGCCCGGGCCCGCTCGGGCGGCGGGCCGACGCTGATCGAGACGAAGTTCACCCGGTACTTCGGCCATTTCGAGGGCGACCAGCAGACCTACCGGGCCGACGAGGTGGCCCGCGCGCGGGCCGAGCTTGACTGCCTGAAGCGCTTCGCGGACCGGGTGACCGGGACCGGCGAGCTGACCCGGGCGGACCTCGAGACCGTGGACGCCGAGGTCGCGACGATGATCGACAAGGCGGTCGAGGCGGCGAAGGCCGCCCCGCTGCCCACCGAGGCGGACCTGCTCACCGACGTCTACGTGCGCTACTGACTGGAGGCTGGCGTGGCACGCAACATCACCTACCGCGAGGCACTGAACGAGGCGCTGGCCCAGGAAATGGAGCGCGACGAGACCGTCATCGTGATGGGCGAGGACAACGCCGGGGGCGCGGGATCGCCCGGCGAGCAGGACGCGTGGGGCGGCGTGCTCGGCGTGACCAAGGGGCTGTACCACAGGTTCCCCGGCCGGGTGCTCGACACGCCCATTTCCGAGTCGGCGTTCATCGGCGCCGCGATCGGCGCGGCCACGGCCGGCCTGCGCCCGGTGGCCGAGCTCATGTTCGTCGACTTCATGGGCGTCTGCTTCGACCAGATCTACAACCAGGCCGCGAAGTTCCGGTACATGTTCGGCGGCAAGGCGGTGACGCCGGTGGTGATCCGCACCATGTACGGGGCCGGCCTGCGGGCCGCGGCACAGCACTCCCAGTGCCTGTACCCGCTGTTCACTCACGTCCCCGGGCTGAAGGTCGTCCTCCCGGCGACGCCGTACGACGCGAAGGGGCTGCTGACCCAGGCCATCAGGGACAACGACCCGGTGATGTTCTTCGAGCACAAGGCGCTGTACGACCTGGCCGGGCCGGTGCCCGAGGAGAGCTACGCGCTGCCGTTCGGCGAGGCGAACGTGGTCCGCGAGGGCGACGACGTCACGATCGTGACGCTGGGCCGGATGGTGCACGTCTCGCTGGCCGCCGCCGACCAGCTGGCCGGCGAGGGAGTGCAGTGCGAGGTGATCGACCTGCGCACCACCAGCCCGCTCGACGAGGACACCGTGCTGGAGAGCGTGGAGGGCACCGGCCGGATGGTCGTGGTGGACGAGGCGCATCCGCGGTGCTCGATCGCGACCGACATCTCGGCCCTGGTCGCGCAGAAGGCGTTCGGCGCTCTGCAGGCCCCGATCGAGATGGTAACGGCGCCGCACACGCCGGTGCCGTTCTCCGGCCCGCTCGAGGACCTGTACATGCCGGACGCGCAGCGCATCACGAACGCCGTCAAGACGGTGACCGGGTGGACGCGGTGACCGACGAGCGGATCGTCGCCGTGACGATGCCGAAGTGGGGCCTGTCGATGCAGCTCGGCAAGATCACCGGCTGGATCGTCGCGGAAGGGGACGAGGTCGGCGTCGGCGATGAGCTCGCGGACATCGAGACGGAGAAGATCACCGGCACCCTGGAGGCGGCCGACGCCGGGACGGTGCGGCGCATCATCGCCCTGGTGGGCGAGGACGTGCCGGTCAGCGGCACGATCGCGCTGATCGCCCCCGCCGAGGTGAGCGACGAGGACCTCGACTCCGCCGCCGAGCAGGCCCGCGCGGTGATCGACGCGGGCGTGCCCGAGGACGCGGGCGGCCCGCAGGTGCGCACGGCCGACGTCGGCGGGCGGGCCATCAGCTACGCCGGGGCCGCCCCAGAAAGCCCGGCCGGCGACGTGGTGCTGCTCATCCACGGCTACGGCGGCGACCGGAACTCCTGGCTGTTCCTGCAGGAGCCGCTGGCGGCGCGGTACCGGGTGTACGCGCTCGACCTGCCCGGGCACGGCACGTCAGCCAAGGACGTCGGCGACGACCCCGGCGCGGTCCTGACCGACGCCGTGGTCGGAGTGCTCGACGCGCTCGGGGCCGACCGGGCGCATCTGGTCGGCCACTCGATGGGCGGCGCCGTCGCGCTCGCGGTTTCGGCCAGGGACCCGGGGCGGATCGCCTCGCTCACCTTGATCGCGCCATCCGGCTTCGGGCCAGAGGTCAACGCCGGCTACCTGCGCGGCTTCGCCGACGCGCAGACGCGGCGCGAGCTCAAGCCGCTGGTCGGCCAGCTGTTCGCGGATGACAGCCTGGTCACCCGCCAGGTAGTCGATGACCTGCTCGCGTACAAGCGGCTGGACGGGGTCGACCAGGCGCTGCACGTCCTGCTCGGCATGCTCCTGGACGGCGACGTGCAGGGCACGGACTCCGCGGCCACGCTCGCGGCGCTCGGTGGCGCGGTGCCGGTCACGGTGGTCTGGGGCCGCGCGGACCGCATCTTCCCGGCGGCCCAGGCCGAATCGGTGACCGGCGCCGATCGTCGCCTGGTCGACGGGGCCGGGCACATGCCGCACATGGAGCGGCCCGCGGAGGTGCAGGCCGCGATCGAGGAGACCATCGCCAAGGCAGGATGAGGAGGTTCGACCGGCACGCGGCAGCCGGACGCGGCAGGCCCACGGCCCCCGTTAACCTCTAACGCGAGGGCAACTCCCGAGGAGGACCGGGCGATGAGCCGCGCTTACCAGGTCATGTACCGCCTGGGTTTTATGCCGTGGGAGCACCGCCAGCCGCCCGCGCAACTGACCGACCTGATCGAGGGTCCGCGCGCCCTGCCGCCCGGTGACATGCTCGACATCGGCTGCGGCACCGGCCACTACGCGATTTACTGCGCGCGCCACGGCTGGACCGTGACCGGCGTAGACATCGTTGGCCGCGCGCTGGACAGCGCCCGGCAATACGCGAACCAGGCTCACGCGGACGTCCGCTTCCTGCACGCCGACATCACCAAGATCGGCACCGCCGAACTCGGCACCGGATACGGTTTCCTGCTCGACGTCGGCTGCCTGCACGGGCTGCCCGACGGGCCGTTGCAGCGGGCCATCGCCACTATTACCGATGCGGCTGAGCCGGGCGCCACCCTGCTGATGCTCGCGTTCAACCGCGGCTACCGCGGCCCGGCACCGCGGGGCATCGACCCGGCCCGGATACCGGCGCTTTTCGCGCAATGGGACCTCGCGAGCAGGCGCCCCGCCAGCGAGATCGCACCGCGCGGGGGAACGCGCCGAGCCGGGCCGAGCTGGTACCGGCTGATCAGGCGGTAAACCTCCTCAGGTCCCGGTGAGCCAGACGAAGCTCCAGGGCGGCAGTTCGATCCGGCCGGAGCTGATCGTGAGCTGCCCGGCGGTGGAGTGGACGTGCGCGGGCTCGTACAGGCCGGCCCTGGCGATAACCCCGGCGTCTGCCAGCTGGATGACGTCGCTGAAGTTGGTGAGCGACAAGAACGGGGCGCTGCGCGGGTGCACCCGGCGGTAGGCCAGCACGCTGCGGTTCGCGGTCGGCAGGATCTCGGTGCTGCCGCCGGAGCGCAGGGCCAGGAGCGAGCGCCGGGCGTCGGCCAGCCCGCGGATCGCGGCGAACGCCCGGCCTTCCGGCGAGCCGGGATCGCGACGCCGGGCCGCGGCCGCCCAGTCCATCGGCGGCCGGTGCATCCAGCGGTTGTCATGCTCGTGCGCCGGGTCCCTGGCCCACCGGGGGTCGCTGCGCAGGGCCAGTTCGTCGCCCATGTAGATGAGCGGGATGCCGCCGAAGGAGAAGGCGACGGCGTACATCGACTCGAGCCGCCTGAGGGCGGCGGTGAGCCCGGCGGAATCCCCGGTTTCGAGGGCGGCCTCGATTCCGCACAGCGATGCCGCCATGCCGGAGATGCGGACGTCACCGGTGGCCGGGTTGTCCTGGAACCGCGCTCCCCTGGAGAACGACCCGGGGAAGCCGCCGGCGTAAAAGTCGGCCAGGAAGCGCCGGTGGGCGAAGCCGTCGAGATCCGCGGCGGCCGCGTCGGCGTCGGATACCGCCCAGCCGATGTCGTCGTGGCAGCGGATGTAGGTGACCCAGGAGGTCGGTAGGGGGGCGGGCCGGCGACGAGAAAGCGCGGCCTCGGCCAGGCCCACGTCGCGGGTGGCCAGGCTCGACCACAGCATCACCATGAGCTGGTTGTCGTAGGCCAGGTCGCACTCCGGGCGGAACCGGTCATGGGCGCCGAGGTACTGGGCCAGCATCTCCGGGCTGACGATCGCCTCAGCCTTCAGGACCAGGCCAGGGGCGGCCAGCCGGGTCAGCGCCCGGAACCCCTGCAGGAGCAGGTGAGCCTCGGGCTGGTTCTGGCAGTCGGTGCCCAGCCGCTTCCACAGAAACGGCACCGCGTCCAGCCGCAGCACGTCAATGCCGCGGTTGGCCAGGGCGAGCATCGTGCCCAGCATGGCCCGGAACACCACGGGGTTGGCGTAGTTCAGGTCCCACTGATAGTCGTGGAAGCTCGTCCACACCCAGCCCACGCCCGGTACCTGCGTAAAGCTGCCCGGAGCGGTGTCGGGGAACACCTCGTGCAAAGTGCGCTCATAGGCGTCGGGCTCGGTCCGATCCGGGTAGATCAGGTACATCTCCCGGTAGCCGGGTTCGCCGGCCACCGCCTTGCGGGCCCATTCGTGCTCCTGCGCGGTGTGGTTGAGCACCAGGTCGATGCACAAGGCGATGCCCCGCTCGTGCAGGTCGCCGGCCAGCGCCTGCAGATCGGCCATGGTGCCGACCCGCGGATCGGTCGCGTCGTAGTCCGCCACCGCGTAGCCGCCGTCGCTCTCGCCTTCGCGCGGCCGGAGCAGCGGCATCAGGTGCAGGTACGTGACCCCCAGCTCCACCAGGTAATCCAGGTGCTGCCTCACTCCCTGCAGCGAGCCCGCGAACCGGTCGGCGTAGCATACGTAGCCGATCATCCCGGACCGCTGGAACCAGGACGGATCGATCTCGCGCCGGCGGTCGAGCAGCCGCAGCGTCGGCGGCCGCTCGGCGGCGGCGCGCAGCGCGTCCAGCACCAGCTGCGTCGCGAACGTGCTCACATCCGTGACGCCGCCGTATACCTGGCCGAGCGGCTCGAGGATGTCCGGAGAAAGCTGTTCCAGCCGGGTCAGGAACGCGTCGGCCTCGGCAAGACCCAGCCGCGACCGCGCCTGGTGCCCGACCGCGGGACCCAGCTCGGGCACGCACGACCTCCTCCGGCTAGGACCCCGGGTACCTGCCCCGGCGGAGGGTGCCGAGGCGGGCCGGCATGAGCGCCCGTCGATACCCTCCGGCCAGGACCGTGGACAGTTACCCCGTGAAAATAACCAGGTAACTGTCCACGGTAATCGCGAGCCTTTCATCGCCGGGACCAGTGTGATTAGCGTTACAGGGCTGATCCTAGGGCGCAGACCGGGCTGATCCTGGGCGGCAAGGTCCGCACGGCCCAGCGGCTGCCGACCGGGGCCGTCGGCATCTGGCCCAACTGCGCAGCCGGCGAACCTGCCGAGCGATCGCCGATCGCCTTCGACAACTGGACCCATCAGCGATTACTCAGCTACGCGTCGTGGAAGACGAGGCCGAGGGCGCGGCGGCGGCCGGAGCGGACGGTGCTGACGCCGTGGCGGACCGGGGCGGCGGACCAGCCGCGCACGGCGCGCACCGGACGGTCCCGGGTGGTGAAGATCAGGCCGTGGCCCTGCTCCAGCACGGTGCAGGTACCCCTGGACTGAGCCCGCGGCCGCTGCTCGACAAGGAGGAATTCGCCGCCGGAGTAATCCGTGCCGGATGCGTCCAGGCCGATGACGACCTGCAGCGGGAAGACCAGGGCGCCGAACAGGTCGCGGTGCAGGGCATTCCAGTCCCCGGCGCGGTAGCGGAGCAGGATTTGCGCGCTCTTGGCCTGTCCGGACCGGTGACACATCTCCAGCCAGTCGCCGAGGGCATCCGGCCAGGGCGCGGGCCGGCCCAGGCGGCCGGCCCAGGTCCGGGCGATCGTGAGCAGGTGCGGGTAGAAGGCCTCGCGCAGCACGCGGACGGGCTCGGGCAGGTCGTGGGTGAAGTACCGGTACTGGCCGGAACCGAAACGGTGGCGGGCCATGTCGATGGTGGCCCGGAACAGTTCCGGCCGGTCGTACAGGTCGGCCAGGGCGCGGCACTCGGCCGGGCTGAGGAGCCGGGGAGTGCGGGCGCAGCCGACGGCGTCGAGCTCGTCGGCCAACGCCGGCCAGTCGGCCGCGCTCAGCTGCGCCCGGGCCGGGGTGCCGGCGGCTTCGGTGATCACGAGAAGTCCCCGGTGAGCGTGGGCTGCAGCGCGCCCTCGTGGACCAGGAGCTGCCGCTTGCGCTCCACTCCCCCGGCGTAACCCCGCAGGCGTGCGTCCGAGCCTATGACCCGATGGCACGGGCGGATGATCAGCAGCGGGTTCGCGGCAATCGCCGCGCCGAGAGCCTGGATCCTGTCCCGCGGAATGCCGAGCGAAGCGGCGAGCTCGCCGTAGCTGATGGTCGTCCCGTACCGGACGGAATCCAGGGCCTTCCAGACCCGCTGCTGGAACGCCGTGCCGCGCGGGGCAAGTTCGAGGTCGAATACGGTCAGCTCGCCGGCGAAGTAGGCGTCGAGCTGCCTGACGACCTCGCCGAACGCCTCGGGAGCGCGGCGCCAGTCGGCCCGGGGCTCGGGGGCGTTCGGCTGCCCGGTCATCGACACGGACGTCAGGGCCACGAGGCCGGGAAGCTCCTCGCCCACCAGGAGCAGCTCACCCACTGGGCTCGGGGCGTTCATGTAACTGGTCATTTTTTCGATTCACCAATCCCACTTGGAGTCTGTTCACGAACAGCCTATGAGCAGGCAGCCGCCCAAGCTGGCGGATTTCGGACACCGCGTTGAACCTGGGTGGTTGTGTTACGGGTCTGGCAGCATTACCTTCCGAGCAGGTACCGCCTCGCGTTTGGAGCCGCCGAATGTCACCGACCAACCATCAGGTGCGGCTGGCCGCCCGCCCGTCCGGGCTGCCCAGGCCCAGTGACTGGGAGTTCACCAGCGAGCAGGTGCCGGCACCGGGTCCCGGGCAGTTCGTGGTGGCGGTCTCGCACCTGTCCGTGGACCCGGCGATGCGCGGATGGATGAACGCGGGCGCCTCCTACATCGCGCCCGTGGAGATCGGCGCCGTCATGCGGGCCGGCGGGATCGGCCGCGTCACCGCTTCGGAGCATCCCGGGTTCGCCGCAGGCGACTACGTCTCCGGAGCGTTCGGCGTTCAGGAATACGCGGTATCGGACGGCCGGGGCGTGATCAAGCTCGATACCGCGCTCGCCGAGCCGCCGACGTACCTGGGCGCGCTCGGGATGACCGGGCTGACCGCCTACTTCGCGCTGCTCGACGTCGGGCGGGTCAAGCCGGGCGACACGGTGGTTGTCTCCGGCGCGGCCGGCGCGGTGGGCAGCGTGGCCGGGCAGATCGCCAAGATCAAGGGCTGCCGGGTCATCGGCATCGCGGGCGGCCCAGAAAAATGCCGGACGGTGGTCGAGGACTTCGGGTTCGATGCGGCCATCGACTACCGGGGCGGGGACCTGCGGAAGGCGCTGCGCGGCCACGCGCCGGGCGGGGTCGACGTGTACTTCGACAACGTGGGCGGGGAGATCCTGGACACCGTCCTGACGTGCATCGCCCGCGGGGCCAGGATCGTCATCTGCGGCGCGGTCTCCCAGTACAACGAGGCCCGGTTCCGGGGCCCGGCCAACTACATGATGCTGCTGGTCGCCCGGGCGTCGATGACCGGCATGGTGGTGTTCGATTACGCCGACCGCTACCCGGAGGCCCTGGCCGAACTGGCGGGCTGGTACCGGGCCGGGCAGCTCGTCTCGCGCGAGCACATCGTGCACGGCGGCGTCCGCGACTTCCCCGAGACGCTGCTGATGCTCTTCGACGGCGCGAACACCGGCAAGATGATTCTGGCCCTGGACGAGGGCTAGGGCATTCCCGGCACCGGCACGGGAGCGCGGTTCACCAGGTCAAGGCCACGGAGCAGGGCGTCGATGACCGTGACGGCACGGCCGATGTCAGGAGCGCGGTCGGCGATGACGTCGGCGTACAGGAATCCCTCGCTGACCCGCACGAACGCGTAGGCCAGGGTCGGGGTGTCCAGGCTGGCGTCGAACGCGCCGCGGCCGCGCTCCAGGTCGATCAGGTTCTCCAGCGCGCGGACCATGCCCTGGTGCACGGTGCTGCGGGTCCCGGTCAGGATGCGCATCGCGGTCTCCGGGTCGGCCTCGAGGAACACCCGCAGCGGACGGTCCGTTCCGATGGCACGCAGCACGCCGGCGATCGCCGCGCTGAGCCGGGCCGTCCCGGCCAGATGCGCGCTGGCTCGCACGTGGCCGGCGAGCAGGCCGCGGGCTCGCCACCAGAGCAGCTGGTCAAGCAGCTGTTCCCGGTTGCCGGCCCGCCGGTAGAGGGTGGCGCGCGCCACGCCGATATGCCTCGCGAGTGACCGCATGTCCAGCCGCTGTCCCGATACGAAGGCATCCACGGCCGCCGCGAAGATCTCGGCCGGGACCATGGCCGGGACCCCGGTTCCTTCGGGCAGGACGGCGCGGGCGTCATCGTCCCCGCCCGGGCCGGCCAGCGGCGCGGCTCTCATCAGCCGGCGGCGCGCTTCTCGGCGGCCGCGACGAGCAGCTCAAGCTCATCGGCCAGGTAGCCGGCGAGAACGTCGATGTCGGGAACCAGCTCACGGCAGGCCACCAGGCCGAAGTGCAGCTGCCCGAGGTACCCGACCAGGGTGATGTTCAGGCCCTGGCCGTCGGTGATCACCGACACCGGGTAGTGCGCGATCATCCTGGCCCCGCAGAGGTAGACGGGCACGTTCGGGCCGGGCACGTTGGAGATCGTGAGGTTGAACGGCGGCAGCCGGTGCAGCACGCCGGTCGCGAAGACCACCCGGGCCGCCCTGGCGGTCAGCGCGGGCGGGGCGAAGTCGCTGATCTGATCCACCAGGCCCTGCGGGATCGCCGCCTGCTGGGCCTTGGCGATCCGGGTGGCCGCGTGCACGATCTCGAGGCGCTGGCCGGGGTCGGCGATGTGGGTCGGCAGCATGGCCAGCATGGCCGACACCTTGTTGCCCATGGCCCCCTGGCTGGCCGGGTCGCGGACGGAGACCGGGATCATCGCGATGAGCGGCTGCGCCGGCAGCGCTTCACGGTCGGCGAGCCACCGCCGCAGCGCGCCCGCGCACATCGCCATCACGACATCGTTGACCGAGACCTTGAACGCGTTCTTGACTTTCTTCACCGTACCGAGGTCCACGCTGCGGAACGCGATCCTGCGGTGCGGCGTAATCGGCTTGTTGAGCGGCGTTGCCGGGGCGCGCCCCAGCGTGGTAACGATGACGCTGCCGTCGCCGCGGTTCAGCCCGAGCATGCTACCCACGACCGGCCTCACCGCCGGGGCCAGCGTCGGCAGCAGCCGGATCAGCTCGTTGGTGATGATGACGGTCTGCACCGGCCGCCAGGCCAGCCGTGCGGCGGCCTTCGCCGCGAGCACGGGCAGGGCGGGCGGCCCAGCCGGCCGGTACGGCCGGGCCGGGGGCAGCTCGCGGCCCGCTGGCGTGAGATCGAGCAGGACGGTCAGCAGCTCGGCGCCGGATACCCCGTCGATCGCGGCGTGGTGGATCTTGGTGTAGACCGCGGCGCGCCTTTTGGCCAGCCCGGTGATCAGGTAGAGCTCCCATAGCGGGCGGCTTCGGTCCAGCGGCCTGGCGTGCAGCCGGCTGACCTGCTCGGTCAGCTGGGCGTCCGACCCCGGGCGCGGCAGCGCGAGTTCGCGGACGTGGTACTCGATGTCGAAGTCCGGGTCGTCAATCCAGTACGGCTGGTCCAAGCCGAACGGCACGTTCAGCAGCTTGCGGCGGAGCACCGGTACGAGCGGCAGCCGTTCGGACATAACCTCCGTCAGCCGGGCCAGGGTCAGCGGCTTGGGCGCGCCGCTGGGGTCCAGCACGCTCAGCCCGCCGACATGGCCGGTGCTGTGCGGCGTCTCGAGAGCGAGGAAGGAGGCGTCAAGCCCGGTCAGTTGCTGCATTTCCGGTTCCTCCCCTGGGGGGGTGCCTAGCCTGGTTGAGGGGTGAAGTGCCGGTCCAGCCAGTCCCGTATCGTGCCGATGACCAGATCCGGAACCTCGAGCTGCGGCGTGTGCCCGACTCCGGAGAGGATAACGGACTCCCAGTGCGGGTTGCGGGCGCTGGCCTGGCGCATGCTCGCCACCGGAACCAGCCGGTCGGCGTCGCCGCCGATGAGCAGGACCGGGACCTTGATCCCGGCCATCATCTGCCAGTAAGGCCCGCGGCGGCTGAGCACCCGCATGAGAGAGCGCGAGGCCGCGAGGAGGGACCTGGCGTGGGCCGAGGCGTCGCCGGTCGACCCGGCCTGGCGCTCGGCGGCCAGCGCGACCGAGGCCTTGAGCATCGCGGGGTCGGCTCGTGACGGGTCGGCGAAGCAGAGCTGAATGAGCTGATGGACGGCCAGCGCCGGCGGGCGGCGCGCCAGCTCCCGCCGGACGTACAGCTCACCGAGGCCGGGCAGCACGTACAGCAGGAACCGGCCGGCCACCTGGCTGTCCGGCCGTTGCGGGGGAATCGGCAGCGCAGGATCGATGAGCACCAGCCCGGCGACCGTGTCCGGCGCTGAGGCCGTCTGCAGCACGGATATCAGGCCGCCCATGGAGTTCCCGACCAGGATCACCGGTGTCCCGGTGACCTGCCGCACGAACCGGTCCAGCAGCCGCGCGTTGGCCTGCACGGTTGACGTACCGCGCGTGCCGGGGGTCAGGCCGAATCCGTGCAGGTCCAGCGCGACGGCGCGACGGCCGGCGGCCAGCGGCGATCCGACCAGGGACCAGTTCAGGTGCGAGCCGCCCAGGCCGTGCACGAATACGATCGGCGGTCCCTCCTGGCCGGGACCCTGGCCGGGGTCCCGGCCGGAACCGAACTCGACCCAGTGCACCGGACCATCCAGCTGGGAGACGTACCCGCGTGCGCCCCACGGAGCCGCGAACTGCCGGGGCGCCGGGCTCGTGTCGGGCGCGGCAGAGCCGGCCGACGGCGATCCGGCCATCGGCGATCCGGCCATCGGCGATCCGGTCATGGGCGATCCGGGTAGAGCGGCCTCAGCAGCGGCGGCGGGCGGAACGGGCGGTGCTGGCCGGCCGGGACCGCCAGCCGGTCGGCGATCAGCCACAGCGTGGCCGGGTCGACGCCGAAGCCGAGGTGACCGCAGCGGACCTCGACGTTCTGGTGCAGCCGGGTCTCCGGCTCCACGCACGCCTGCCAGGCGACGACGCCGTCCGAACGGGAGTACACCGACGTCGACGGCACGTCGATGGGCCGGGCTCGCTGCTCGCGGGACGGCAGCCGCGCGCCGTCCGCGTGCAGGTGACTGAGGCGCTGGTAGGGGCCGTGCGCGTGGCTCTGCCGTGGATCGGTCAGGGCGAACGGACTGCCGAGCGTAATGACCTGCCGGATCCGCCCGGGATGCTGGCGCGCCAGTTCCCTGGCGTAGACGCCGCCCAGGCTCCAGCCCACGAGCGAGACGGGGCGCCCGGTGCGTCGGGCGTGAGCCAGCAGCGCCCGGGGAAGCCCGGCCAGCACCGCCTCGGTCGGCCCGCGGTTACGCCCGAGATCCCAGCCGCGCACGTCGTAGCCCAGCCAGCGCAGCAACCGGCGCAGCGGTACCGTGCTCGCGTCGGTAGCCAGCAGCCCCGGCAGCACCAGCACGCCGTGACCGTCGCCGCGCGGCGCAGCCGCCAGCCAGGGCGCGGCCAGCGGCAGGGCCGCCAGGCCGACCAGCCCGCGGATGGGCTCGCTCAGCAGCAGCCCGACCGAGGGTCCCGCGGCATTGTCGGCCTGGGCACCCGATGCCGCTCCCCGGATGAGGTACGTCACGGCCCCCTCCGCTCGGTTCGTCGTCATGAGGGTGATACACCTTTAATATATGTCTCACCGACAAGGGGGTGGGTCGTCCCACCGACAAGAGGACGGGTTTGCGCTTCAACCTCGCGACCATCCTGACCGAGACGGCCCTGGCCACACCGGACGCCCCGGTCTCCTTGCTCGGCGGAACCGCGACGACGTACAGCCAGCTCGATGAGCAGTCGGCCCGTCCCGCGGCGGGTCTGCGCGAGGCCGGCCTGCGCCCCGCCGAGTCAGGCCCGCCCGCCTTGGTCGTCGCGGACTGCCTGGCCGCGTCCGTGCCGCGCCGCGGCGCGCAGGCCCTCGGCCAGGTTCTCCAGCGCAGGCAGCGCGGCAACCAGCGCGGCCTCCTGCTCGGCGGGCAGGTGCGCCACGAGCTCGGAGATGATCGCGGCCCGCTGCGCGGCGATCCGCTGGTAGGCGTGCTTGCCCTCGGGCGTGACCTCGACGCGGGCGACGCGGAAGTCATCCGGGTCGCGCAGTCGCCGGATCAGGCCAAACGAGTCGAGCTTGCCGATGATCCGGGACAGCATGGTCGGATTGAGCCCCTCGATCTCGGTGAGCTCGGCGAGGCCGAGCGGGCCGCGGTTGGCCACGATGCCGAGCACCGACGCCTGGCTGGGGGTCAGCCCTTCGCCGACCGAGGCCGCGTTCAGCTGGCGCGCGAGCCGCAGGACGACACGGCGCAGGCGGATGACGGCGTCATCGTCCAAGCGAGCCACCCCCACTAAAACCTAGCGGCCGGGACAGGTCAGTCGTTCGTCGCGACGATCACGTCCGAGGCCTTGATCACGGCGGTGACCTGGGTGCCTTCGGCCAGCCCGAGCTGCTGGACGGCTTCTACGGTGATCGAGGCCACCAGTCGGACACCGCCGGCGTCCAGCTCGACGTTGGCGATCGCCTCGCCGGAGTTGATGCTAGTGACACGGGCCGGGATCTGGTTCCGCGCGCTCAGCCGCATGACCGGGACTCCCTCGGTAGTAAGTGGTGCTGCGACTTTACGCTAACCCGCCGGCGGAGTCGCGCCCGCCCGGCCCATCAGGCTGGCGATCTGATCTGCGAGCGGGCTGGCCGCCGTGAGGCGGTTGTCCACGGTGAAGTGCGGGGCGGCAGGCTCGGCGCCGAGCCGGATCCGTTCCTCGAACTCCTCGAAGCTCGCCAGCTTGACCGAATCCCGCTCGAGCCCGCGGGCGGCCAGCCGACCGCGCACGGTGGCCGGATCCGACTTGACCCAGACCAGGTGCACGGTCCCGCCGCCGAGGTCCGCCACCCAGGCCCGCCACCGGTCGCTGTCGTGGATCTGCCCGGTGAAGGGACCGGAGAGCAGGACCGGGCAGCCGTGCGCGCGGATCTCGCGGGCGGTCGCCGTCATCCCGGCGTACTCGTGCACCTTGACGTGCTCGTCGTACCACGGTCCTTCGCGCTCGCCGACGGGACGGCCGGCCGCGGCCAGCACCGCTTCCACGAACGAGGAGTACATCGTGTCCTT
>JASIGD010000144.1 GCA_030045295.1 Streptosporangiaceae bacterium | reverse complement strand
CCACGCTCGACGAGCTGCTCGCCGACCTTGATCACAAATACGGCGGCCTGCGCGACCGGCTGATCGACGGCGGCGGCCTGCGGCGCTTCGTCAACGTGTACCTGAACGACGAGGATGTCCGCTTCCTCGGCGGCTTGGACACCCCGGTCCGGGACGGCGACACGGTCACCGTCCTGCCTGCGGTGGCCGGCGGCGCCGGCTGAGCTTTCATATTTATCCCGAACGGACACCGGTTTGCGTTACGAGAACTTGCTCGACTCCCTCGGCGGTACGCCGCTGGTCGGCTTGCCCCGCCTGTCGCCATCGGCCACCGTCCGGCTGTGGGCCAAGCTGGAGGACCGCAACCCGACCGGCTCGGTCAAGGACCGGGCCGCGTTCTACATGGTCACGCAGGCGGAAAAGGACGGGCTGCTTTCGCCCGGATCGACGATCATCGAGCCCACCTCCGGCAACACCGGCATCTCCCTCGCCATGGTGGCCAAGCTGCGCGAGTACCGGCTGATCGTGGTCATGCCGGAGAACACCAGCGAGGAACGCCGGCAGCTGCTGCGGATGTACGGGGCCGAGATCATCGAGTCGCCGGCCGCGGGGGGCTCCAACGAGGCGGTCCGCCTGGCCAAGCAGATCGCCGGTGAGCACCCCGACTGGGTGATGCTGTATCAGTACGGCAACGAGGCCAACGCCCGCGCGCACTACGAGACGACCGGCCCGGAGCTACTCGCGGACCTGCCGGAGATCACCCACTTCGTAGCCGGCCTCGGCACCACCGGCACGCTCATGGGCGTGGGCCGCTACCTGCGCGAGCGCAAGCCGGCCGCCAAGATCGTCGCCGCCGAGCCGAGGTACGGCGAGCTCGTGTACGGGCTGCGCAACGTCGACGAGGGCTTCGTCCCCGAGCTTTATGACGAATCGGTCCTGACCACCAGGTTCTCCGTGTCCTCCGCCGACGCGCTGCGCCGGACCAGGGAGCTGGTCGCGTCCGAGGGCATCTTCGCCGGCATTTCGGCGGGCGCCGCCCTGCACGCCGGCCTGGCCATGGCGGCCAAGGCGGTCGCGGAGGGTGAGCGGGCCGACATCGTGGTGCTGATCGCCGACGCCGGCTGGAAGTACCTGTCCACCGGCGCCTACGACGGAACGCTGGAAGAAGCCGAAGGCCGGCTGGAGGGCCAGCTCTGGGCCTAGGGTTGCAGGCATGCGCGTCACGGTGATCGGATGCTCGGGCAGCTTTCCCGGGCCGGACAGCCCCTCATCCTGCTACCTGCTGGAAGCCGAAGGGTTCCGGCTCCTCATGGAGCTGGGCAACGGCGCGCTCGGCGCGCTGCAGCGGTACGCGGACCTGTTCGGCGTCGACGCGATCGCCCTGTCCCACCTGCACGCCGACCACTGCGCTGACCTCGGCTCGTACTGGGTAGTGCGGCAGTACGCGCCGGGCGGGGCGCGGGCGCCCATCCCCGTCTACGGCCCGCGGGGGACCGCCGAGCGGCTCACGGATTTCGGCGGCGAGGACCTGGCCTCGGTCCGGGCCCGGTTCGGCTTCCACGACCTGGACCCCGGCGAGCGCGAGATCGGGCCGTTCCGCGTGACGACCGATCACATGAACCACCCGGTCGAGACGTTCGGGTTCCGGGTGGAACACGAGGGCTGGCGGCTCGCCTACTCGGCCGACACCGGAGAGTGCGACGCGCTGACGCGGCTCGCCGAGGGCGTGGAACTGCTGTTGTGCGAGGCGTCGTTCCTCGATGGGCCGGCCAACGTGCCGAACCTGCACCTGTCCGCCCGGCAGGCCGCCCGGTACGCGGCGCGGGCCGGAGTCGGGCAGCTGGTGCTCACCCACCTGGTGCCGTGGAACGACCGGAACCGAAGCCTGTCCGAGGCGGCCGACGTGTACCGCGGTCCGCTCTCACTCGCCGCTTCGGGCCTGGTGCTGGGGTCCGGATAGGCTGTGCGTCATGTCTCGATCCGACGGGCGATCCGTAACTGAACTACGGCCGGTGAAACTGACCCGGGGCTGGCTCGACCACGCCGAGGGGTCCGTGCTCGTGGAATTCGGCCGCACCAGGGTGCTGTGCGCCGCGAGCGTCGCCGAGGAGGTGCCGCGCTGGCGGCGGGGCAGCGGCCTCGGCTGGGTGACCGCGGAGTACGCGATGCTGCCGCGGGCCACGAACACCCGCGGCGACCGCGAGTCGGTCAAGGGTCGGCTCGGCGGCCGGACGCAGGAGATATCCCGGCTGGTCGGGCGCTCGCTGCGGGCGTGCGTGGACTATAAGGCGCTCGGCGAGAACACGATCGTCATCGACTGTGACGTGCTGCAGGCCGACGGCGGCACCCGTACCGCCGCGGTGACCGGCGGGTACGTCGCGCTGGCCGACGCCGTGGCCTGGCTGAGCAACCGGAAGAAAACCAGGGGCGACCCGCTGCTCACGTCGGTGGCCGCGGTCAGCGTCGGCGTCGTCGAAGGCGAGCCCCGGCTCGACCTGTGCTACGAGGAAGACGTGGCGGCGGAGACCGACATGAACGTGGTGTGCACAGCCGGCGGCGACTTCGTGGAGATCCAGGGCACGGCCGAACGCGAGCCGTTCAGCCGCGACCTGCTCGGGCAGCTGCTCGATCTCGCCGTGGCCGGCTGCGCCGAGCTGACCAGGCTGCAGCGCGCAGCCCTCGCCGCGCCCGCCGGTGCCCGCTGAACCGCTGGTCCTGGCGACCAGGAATGAGGGCAAGCTGCGCGAGCTGGCCCGGATCCTCGGCGATCAAGTCCCGCTGGCCGGGCTCGGCGCGTTTCCCGGCGCGCCGGACGTGCCGGAGACCGGGGCCACGTTCGAGGAGAACGCGCTGCTGAAGGCCCGCGCGATCGCCGCCTACACCGGCCTGCCCGCCGTCGCCGACGATTCCGGCCTGTGCGTCGACTCGCTGAACGGCATGCCCGGCGTGCTGTCGGCCCGCTGGGCGGGCGGGCACGGCGACGACCAGGCGAACCTGGACCTGGTCCTGGCCCAGGTCGCCGAGGTGCCCGAAGCCCGTCTCGGCGCGCATTTCGCGTGCGCCGCCGCGCTGGTCCTGCCGCCCGACGGCGCGCGCGAGTGGGTGGTGACCAGGGACGTGGCGGGCCGGCTGACGCGCACTCCTCGTGGCAGCGGAGGGTTCGGCTACGACCCCATCTTCGTGCCCGACGGGTTCGAGGTGACGACCGCGGAGATGACCCCGGAGGCCAAGGACGCGATCAGCCATCGCGGTCGCGCTTTCCGCGCCCTGGCCCCGTTTATCACAAGGAGGCTCACGTGACCGACAGGCGGCTCGCGCCCGGCGATACAGCACCCGACTTCACCTTGGCCGACGCGGACGGTCACCAGGTTTCGCTGTCCTCATTCCGCGGTCAGCGGGTCATCGTGTACTTCTACCCGGCCGCGCTGACTCCGGGCTGCACCAAGGAAGCCTGCGACTTCCGTGACAACCTCGCTGAGCTGAACCACGCCGGTGTCGCGGTGCTCGGCATCTCCCCCGATCAGCCGTCCAAGCTGGCCAAGTTCCGCGACAAAGAGGGCCTGACCTTCCCGCTGCTGTCCGACCCTGACCGCGCCGTCCTGCAGGCCTACGGCGCGTACGGGGAGAAGAAGCTCTACGGCAAGACGACCGTCGGCGTGATCAGGTCCACGTTCGTGATCGACGCCAGCGGCGTAATCGAGAAGGCGATGTACGGCGTCAAGGCGACCGGGCACGTCGCGAGGCTGCGGGCCGAGATCGGGGCCTAGACGGTACCGTTGCTAACGGCCAAGGCACCCGGCGGGCGTGGCGAAACGGCATACGCGGCAGGTTTAGGTCCTGTTGGTGGCGACACCGTGGGGGTTCGAATCCCCCCGCCCGCACCAGTTCGCCCGGCCGACGCTCAGCACGGCGCGGTGGAGCGGAAGATCCTGGCGCCGCCGCCGGTCAGCGGGCCCTGGACGCCGCCCAGCGGCGCGCCGTCGTCCCACCGGTACAGCAGGATCCAGACATCCGGATCCACCGGGTTGATGGCCAGGTCGGGCGCCACGATCGTGAGGTCACCCGCTCGGTCCGCGGTGCCGTGGGCCACGTCGTACGCGGCGACGTACTGTCCGCCGCAGGTGTCCTCGATCACGCCGTAGCGCTCACCGGGCTGGGCGTGCTGCCCGTACACGAACAGCCAGGTAACCGCGGCCGAGCCCGGCGCGGGGCGGATACCGACGGCGACCACGGAGAACGAGCCGGCCGCCACGTCGGGAAGGGTGAACGCGGCGCTGCCGATCACGGTGGATGGCGGCGCGCTGGCCGGGGCCGGGTAGCGGGCCTTCTGCAGCGCCCCGCGCAGATCGTTGATCGTGTCGTCCCGTTGCGCCACCAGCAGGGCCAGGGTGATGGTCACGCCCAAGCACGCCAGCAGGACGACGATGACTATCGCGGTCCAGCCGCGACGGCCGGGTCCCGGCCATCGGGCGCCGGGGCGCCCTCGCGGTCCGGACGACACGATATCCGGCTGCGCGTCCATGCCTCAGTGTTGCTTACCAGCCCAGGATGAGCCAAGGACGCGGGTCCGGCCGGGTGGCCTCGGCGGTGTGCTGCTGACCGCGGTCGACCTGCGGGAACCGCCCGGCCCGGCCGGCGGCCCGGACGTCTGGGCCGACGGCTGGCGGTCGCTGTCCGCCAGCGCGCTCCTGCCGCCGTGCTTCGAGCATCACGGCCACGGTGAAGATCACGACCCCGAGCCAGATGCAGGTGAACGTGGCGAGGAAGCCGGATAGTGCCTGGTTGTCGGTTTGGGAGAACAATGCGCCGGCCCACAGGCCCGCGGTCGGGACGGTCGCTGCGACGAGCACGCAGGCGCCCGTTCCCGCCGGGTTGCGGCCCTGGGCCCGGGCGGGCTTGGGCGGCGGAACCGCGCCCGGCCCGGCGGGGATGTCGGCGGTGAGCGCGGCGAGGTCGGCGTAGGTCCGCGACGCGAGCGCCTCGGCTACCCGCGCATCGAGCTCATCCTTGGTGAGCCGGTCCTCCACGAACGCGGCCTTGAGCACCTCGATCGCTTGCTCGCGGTCGGCGCGCGACGTCCGCAGCCGGCCGTGGCCCGCCGCGACCTGGTGTCCCGGCCCTGTCGCCACCGGCACCTCCCGTGCACGCGATCCGCCTCCAGCCTAGCGCGGCCGGCGTGAGCCGGCTATTTCACGCGGCTAGAGCAGGATGCGGCGGGTTGCGCTCAGCCGCCGATCAGCATCGTGTTGATGTTGAACTTCGGGAAGGCGAGGAACTGCTGCATGACGTCGACCACGCGCTGCAGGCGGACCGGGTCTACCGAGCCGGCGGGACCTGTGGTGAACGGATAGTTATCCAGCGCCATGACCGCCGCGGTCTGTTTGGACACGCCCAGCGGCACCGGCTTCATCGGCAGGTCCTCGAAGGCCTGCTCGACCGCGGTCCGGTTGCTGTCGGCGATCTCCTGGCCTTCTTCCAGCGCCTTGTAGAACGCGGCCAGCGTGTGCGGGTACTTCTCGGCCCATTGCTTGGTCACCACGTACCCCTCGACCGGGAAGCTCGTGGTCGCGCCCTGATCCAGGTCGACCAGTGGCACCGCGCCGTCAGTTTGCTCGGCGACGCTGGCGAACGGCTCGGGCAGCACCGCCGCGTCGATCGCGCCGGACTTGAGCGCGGCCGGCATCTGCGGGAACGAGTAGGTGGTGACGAAGTGCACCGTGCGCGGGTCGATCCCGTGCTCGGCCAGGACCGACGCGGCCAGCAGGTACAAAATGTTGTCCGGCGCGTTGATCGCGACGGTCTTGCCTTCCAGGTCGGCCAGGGTGGTGATGCGCGAGCCCGGCATCGTGTAAATGCCTTGGTCTCCCGGCTCCATCACCGATCCCTCGGCGAAGATGTCCAGATTCGCCTTGCCCTCCTGCTCCCACTGGATGTAGGAGACGTAGTTACCGCCGGTGATGTCGTAGCTGCCCTTGACCTGCGCGCTGATCACGTCATCGCTGCTCGTGGCGGGGGTGAAGTGGACGTTCAGCCCCTCGGCCTTGAACAGGCCCTCGTAGAGCGCGACGAAGAAGCCCGCGGAGTCCAGGGCCGGCACCACGGCCACGTTAAGGTTCGGCTTCTCCACGTTCGGCGGGCCCGCCGCGCTTCCGCCGCCCGAGCATCCGGCGGCGAACACCAGCGTCGCGGCCGTGACCAGCAGCGCCACACCGCGCAAACGCCTGGTAGTCATGGGCTAACCCTTCCTCGCACGCAAAAGGGGAGGGCAGTCCGCCGGCGGCGCACGTCCCGGCCGCGGCCGGGACGTGCGCGTACGCCGGTTCCGGTCCCCCTCCCCTTGGTCCTTGAGCAGCATAAATCAGCGCGAGCGGCCCGGCCCGGGGTTTGCCGAAACTCAGACTTATTAGATCACTGGGTATGACGGCGGACGATGCGGCAGCACAGCCTCCCGTAAGCTCCAGAGCCGTCCATAATCCCCCATAACGTCCAGGCCAGCCACCACCGCCATGAGCGCCGGCGTCGTCATGGCACCAGGTGATGTAACAGTCGCGGTCGATCTGGCAAAATAGCCGCCTTGTTAAGATAGTGGCCTGCCCGGGAAACGGAGCACCCATGGCTGACGCGGAGACCGAATCCAAGCCTGTCGATCCGGACGCGCTGGTGGCGGACATCGACCGTACCCGCGCGCAACTGGCGAGCACCATCGACGCCATAACCGACCGGGTGAGCCCGAAGAAGAACGTTGAACGCGCTCTTGAGCAAGTCCGTGAGCGCGTCAGCCAGGCCCAACGCGCCCTGGAGGAAGTCCGTGAGCGCGCCAGCCAGATCGACCCGATAATGGCCGGTGCCGCGGCCGCCGCGGTAGCCATCGGCGTCACCGCTCTGATCCTCCTGCGCCGCCGTCGGCACTGACCTCTGCGGCTGGATACGCAGGCCGTCCTGGGAAGCTTTTTTTTTTCGACCCGAGCAGGAAGGACGCGTTGATGCCCGGACGGGACAACGGCAGTCGCGCCCTGAGCATCGGCGCCCCCGCGACGTTTGTGGACCGCATCCGCCCCGATGGCGTGATCGTCCGGTGGGAGTCCCGCCACCACCGCAAGCACCAGAAGTCAACCGTCGGCTCGACGTGGTGGGCGCCCACGGCGCGTGGCTGGTGGATCGCGATCCTGTTCGCCGTCGGATCGCTGCTGTTCGCGATCGGCTCGGTGCCGGGGTACGCCAGCGCGGTCGGGACCTCCGCGGACACCGTCACCTACTTCGTCGGCTCGCTGTTTTTCACCTCGGCCTCGTTCTTGAGCTACCGGGAGGCGGTCGACGCCGCTCCGGAGGCGCTGAACCCCGCGCGCCGCCGCTTCTTCGTCTACCAGCCGGGACGGATCGACTGGTGGGCCACCGCGGTCCAGCTCGTCGGCACCTTGTACTTCAACGTCAGCACCGGGGTCGCCATGGTGACCGACCTGTCCGCGCAGACCGCTCACCAGCACGAGTGGCGACCCGATGCGATCGGCTCGGTCTGCTTTCTGGTGTCCAGCGTGCTGGCCTGGTACGAGGTTTGCCACGGCTGGCTGGCCTGGCGCCCGCGGTCGTATTCCTGGTGGATTACGCTGCTCAACCTGATCGGGTCCATCGCCTTCGGCATCTCCGCCGTGGCGGGCTACATCAACCCGCTCACCGGCCAGGTGCACAACGCCGGACGGGCCGACGCGCAGACCCTGATCGGCGCGGTGTGCTTCCTCATCGGCGCCGTCCTGCTGCTGCCAGAACGCACCGAGGAGGTCAGCGGCCAGGTGATGGCGCCAGCCGCCGACGGCACCAGGGCGGCTTAGCGAAGACCCGCCGCCGCGCGGCTAGCCTGCGCTCCTGGTCAGTTCCTCGTATTCGGCCGCGGACAGCAGGTCGGGCGGCAGGGCCGCGTCGCCGCTGCCGTCCTCGGGAACCCGCACGCGGAACATCCAGCCGGCCGTGTAGGGCTCGGCGTTGACCAGCGAGGGGTCGTCCTCCAGCTCGGTGTTGACCTCGGTGACCTCGCCGTCCACCGGAGAGTAGAGGTCGCTGACCGATTTGACCGATTCGACTTCGCCGCAGGGTTCGCCCGCCGTGACGGTCGTGCCGGGGGCGGGCAGGGATACGTAGACGACATCGCCCAGCTGCTGGGCCGCGTACTCGGTGATGCCGACCGACGCCGAAGTGCCCTCGAGGGACACCCACTCGTGCTCAGGGGTGTAGCGCAACTCGGCTGGAATACTCATCGTTATCGTCTCCTGGAGTAAAACGGCAGGTCCTTCAGGTGGGCCGGGACAGCTTCGCCCCTGATGTCCACGGTGAATTCGAAATCATCAAGGTTGGTGTCGGCGCGCAGGTAGGCCATCGCGATCGGTACGCCGAGCGTCGGAGACGGGGCGCCGCTGGTCACGACGCCGATGCGCTGGCCCGGGGGAAGGTCCTCCCCGGATTCCCCCGCGCGGCCACGGCCGCCGGCCAGGACCGGATAGCCGTGCCTTGCTATCCGGCGGGACCGCAGGGTCAGGCCGACGAGCCGCTGCCGGGGTCGCCGGGCGGCGAGGGCCTCGCGGCCGACGAAGTCACCGGGCTTGTCGAATTTCACCACCCGCCCTAGCCCCGCTTCGAAAGGTGTCATGTCCGGGCCGAGCTCGTTGCCGTACAGCGGCATGCCGGCCTCAAGCCGGAGCGTATCGCGCGCCGCCAGGCCCGCCGGTACCAGGCCGGCCGGCGCACCGGCGGCGGCCAGCGCGTCCCAGATGCCCGGAGCATCCTCGGGCCGGCAGAACACCTCGAAGCCGTCCTCGCCGGTGTAGCCGGTGCGCGCCACCCACCCCGCGCACCCGGCGACGTCGCCGAACGCGCCCGCGTAGTACTTGATGCCGCTCAGGTCGAGCCCGGCGAGCGGGGCGAGGATCCCGGCCGCGGCCGGTCCCTGGATGGCGATCAGCGCGTAGTCGCTCGTCGCGTCGGTGACCGCCGCCTCATGGCCGGCCGCCCGGTCGCGTAGCTGGCTGTAAACGGTTCCGGTGTTCGCGGCGTTCGCGATGACCAGGAACTCCTGCTCGCCCTGCCGGTACACGACGAGATCGTCGAGCACGCCGCCGTCGGCCGCGCACATCATCGTGTACCGTGCGCGCCCGGCCGGCACGGTGGACAGGTACCCGGTCAGCGCGTAGTCCAGCGCCGCGCCGGCGTCAGGCCCGGTCACCAGGATCTCGCCCATGTGCGAGAGGTCGAACAGGCCGGCCGCGTGCCGTACCGCCTGGTGCTCGGCCGTCTCGCTGGTGTAGCGCAGCGGCATCTGCCAGCCTGCGAAGGAGGTCATGGTCGCTCCGAGGCGCTCGTGCACCCGGCGCAGCGGTGTCTGCCTCGGCCGTTCGGATGATGATTCCACCTGCGAGTCCCCTGATGTCACCTGCGAATGGTATGCCGTAATCATGGACCTTCTCACCGAGCCCCAGATCACCGCCGAGCTCGCCGCCGCCCCAGGCTGGAGCCGCGACGGCAGCTCGATCAAGGCGGTCATCGTGCGCGCCGACTTCCGTGACGCCCTGCTGTTCCTTGGAGCCGTGGCCTACCTGGCCGAACGCGCCAACCATCACCCGGACATCACCATCGAGTGGAACCGCGTGACGCTGATCTTGAGCACCCACTCCGCGGGCGGCCTGACCGCCGCCGACTTCGCGCTGGCCCGCCAGATCTCGTCGCTGTCCTGACCGGGCCGGCGCGCCAGCCGGTACCGTTCCGACGCGCGCGTCAGGACCCGCGTGCGCCCAGACCGCCCGGTGACGGACAATGGGCCCGTGGCCTCCAAACCGCGCGACGTCGTGATCCTCGGCTCGACCGGCTCGATCGGCACCCAGGCGCTCGACATCGTCAGGCGCAACCCGGGCCGCTTCCGGGTGGCGGCGCTGGCCGCGGGCGGCGGGAACCCGGACGTGCTGGCCCGGCAGGCGGCCGAGTTCGGGGCGGCGGCGGTCGCCGTAGCCAGCCCGGCCGCCGCGGCCGACTTGCTCGCCGCCCTTCGCCCTTTTTTTCCCCGAACGGGCCGTGGTACCCCCGCTGGGCCCCTGCGTGCCCCCAGCGAGATGCCCGAGGTGATGGCCGGACCCGACGCGGTCTGCGAGGTGGCCCGGTGGCCCTGCGACGTGGTGCTCAACGGGGTGACGGGGGCGGCCGGGCTGCGGGCCACGCTGGCGGCGCTCGACGCCGGGCGGGTGCTCGCGCTGGCCAACAAGGAATCGCTGATCGTCGGCGGGCAGCTGGTGACCAGCCGGGCCAAGCCCGGGCAGATCGTGCCGGTGGACTCCGAGCACTCCACGATCGCCCAGTGCCTGCGGGCCGGGCGCCATTCCGAGGTGCGGCGGCTGGTGCTGACCGCGAGCGGCGGGCCGTTCCGCGGCTGCAGCCGGGATGCCCTGGCGGGGGTCACGCCGCAGCAGGCGCTGGCCCACCCCACCTGGAATATGGGCCCGCTGGTCACGATCAACTCCGCGACCCTGGTCAACAAGGGCCTGGAGGTGATCGAGGCGCACCTGCTGTTCGGTTTCGGCCTGGACCGGATCGACGTGGTGGTGCACCCGCAGTCGATCGTGCATTCCATGGTGGAGTTCGCCGACGGCGCCACGGTCCTCATGGCCTCCCCGCCGGACATGCGGCTGCCGATCTCGCTGGGCCTGGGCTGGCCCGACCGGGTGCCGGACGCCGCCCCGGCGCTGGACTGGTCGGCGGTGGCGGCGTGGACCTTCGAGCCGCTCGACGACGCGGCGTTCCCCGCGGTCGCGCTGGCCCGGGAGGCGGCCGCGGCCGGCGGGACCGCGCCGGCCGTGTACAACGCGGCGAATGAGGAATGCGTCGCCGGCTTCCTGGCGGGAAGCATCAGCTTCACCCGGATTGTTGACACCGTGGCCCGGATACTCTCTGAGCATGACCCCGCGCGCACGCAAGTGACGAGCGTCGCGGACGTGCTGGCCGTCGATGACTGGGCCCGGCGGCGGGCGCGGGAGCTGAACCCCTAGGAAGGACGACGGGATGGACCTGATCGGCTGGGTCATCTTCCTGATCGCCCTGCTCTTTTCCGTCATGCTGCACGAGACCGGGCACTTCGTGCTGGCCAAGAAGTTCGGCATGAAGGTCACCCAGTACTTCGTCGGCTTCGGGCCGACGCTGTGGTCCACCCGGCGGGGTGAGACCGAGTACGGGATCAAGGCCC
>JASIGD010000143.1 GCA_030045295.1 Streptosporangiaceae bacterium | reverse complement strand
AGCACGCCGAGCCCCGCCGGGCTGATCCGCAGGCCCGCCTGGACCAGCGTGCTGGCGTAGAAGGCGCCCATGACCCTGGAGGCGGCCAGCAGCAAGGTGTGCAGCGGCGCGTCCGCGGGAATCCCGTCCGCCGGGTCGCCCCAGGTCCACCCCGCGCCGTGGTCTCCGGCTAGCCCGGAGGCGCAACTGGCCGTCGGCTCGCCGCCCGCGGCCCCCGGCGCCTCGGCCGCCTGTCCTGTTTCCTCAGGTGGCGCTTTCCCGGCCACTTCGACTTCCTGCACGCGGCCAGTCTCCACGGCAACTATTTCCATGTCAAATCATTTGAGCTCAAACTACTCGGTCAGGCGGAGCTGGCGTGAGCGCGGCGCGGCACCGGACGGGAAGCGAGCCGCGGCCGGGCCCGCCGTGGCCGGGGCGTGATGTACCCGTGGCTGATACGGGTTGGCGGGCACTCTAGGCTTGGACGCAGTGAGCAGCGTCACGAGCGAGCACGGCCAGTCCGCGCCGGACGAGTCCGCGCCGCCTGTGCCCGCACCCGGCCGCCGCACCGCGAGCTGGGCTGTATGGCTGGTCGTGGGGCTGTACCTGGCGGCCTCCTTCGGACTGACCTGGCGGCTGTGGGTCGATCCCGCGGGACGGATGGTGGTCGGCGACCCCGGGGACAATAACCTGTTCGCCTGGTTCATGCGTTACAGCGCCACCGCGGTCTCGCACGGCCGGCTCCCGGCTCTGGTCACGACCGGCCTGAACGCGCCGCAGGGCATCAACTTGATGTGGAACACGTCGTTCCTGCTCCCGGGCATCCTGCTGACTCCGGTCACGCTGCTGGCCGGGCCGCAGACCAGCTTGACGATCATGCTGACGGTCGGCTTCGCGGGCTCCGCGGCCAGCTTGTTCTGGGTGCTGCGACGCTGGGGCGCCGGCCTCGTCGCGGCGGCCCTGGGCGGCGCGGTATACGGATTCTCGCCCGCACTGGTGACCGCCGGCGGCGCCCACTTTCACTTGCAGTTCGCCGTGCTGCCACCGCTGATCATCGACGCGCTGCTCGGCATCCTCACCGGCCGCGGCAGGGCCGTGCGGTCCGGCCTCTGGCTGGGCCTGCTGGTCGCCGCGCAGCTGTTCACCGGGGAGGAACTGCTGACCGACACCGCGCTGGCCGCGGCGGTAATGGTCGTGGTGCTGGTCCTCGGCCACCCGCGCGCGACCGCGGACGCGGTCCGGACGCGAGCCCGAACGATCCTGGGCGGCCTGGGCGTCGCGGCCGGGACCATGGCGCTGACCTGTGGGTACGCGCTGTGGGTCCAGTTCCGCGGACCCCTCGCCTCACACGGCAGTCCCTGGGTGGTCAGCGAGTTCCACAGCTATCCTTACGCCTTCGTGACGCCGTCCAGCGCGCTGCTGTTCCACACCACTGCCAGCGCGGCCACCGCCGCGAGCTATCCCGAGCCGCTGACGGAATACCTGGCCTACCTGGGCTGGCCGCTGCTGATCGTGCTGGCCGTGGCCGCGGTCTGCTTCTGGCGGGATCCGAAGGTCCGGCTGACCGCGGTGACCTTCGCTCTGCTCGAACTGTTCTCCCTCGGCGTGGTCGCCGCGACGATCGACGGGTGGCGCTACCCGGCCTCGGTCCTGCCGTGGCACTGGCTGCAGCACCTGCCGCTGCTGGCTGATCTGCTCCCGGACCGGCTGTCGATCCTCGCCGACGGGGCGGCGGGGGCCCTGCTCGCGTTCGCGCTGGACCGGGCGTGCGCACTGGGAGCGCGGGTCGGGCGGCCCCGGCTGACCGGGCTGCTGGCGACCGCGGTCGCCGTGCTGGCCATGCTGCCTCTGATCCCCAGGCCGGTGCAGGTTACCAGCGTTACCCCACTGCCGGCCGGCTGGCAGGAGGCCTTCGCGGAGCTCCGGCTTGCGGCCAGCGACCCCGTGCTGGTGGTTCCCGATCTCAGGTTCGGCCTGCGCTGGCAGGCCGAGAGCGGCGTACCCGGCTCGATGGTCGGCGGCGGCGCCACCACCGCGCCCGCTCCCGACGGGCAGGCTACGAGCTACATCTACCAGCGGCGTCCGACCGCGGAGTACCTGGAGGAGCTCTACCTCGGATCGCCGGGCGCTCGCGCGCCCTCGCAGGCGCAGGTACGTGCGGATCTGGCCTATTGGCACGCGGCGGCGGTCGTGGCCGTTACTACTTCGGGTACGCGGCTGGGGCGCTATCTGATCGCCGAGTTCGGGCCGCCGACGATTCAGGTCGGCGACGTGCTCGCGTGGCGGCAGCCCGTACTGCGGGCTTCGCCGGGTAGGTTGGCTGCTTTACCGAGGGAAAGGACGCAATGTCTGGCCTGGAGACTATCGTCATCACAGGCGGAGCCGGGTTTCTGGGCTCGCACCTTTGCGAACGGCTGCTGGCCGACGGCTGCTCAGTGATGTGCCTGGATAACTTCTGCACCGGGACCCCGGCCAACGTGGCACACCTGATGGAGAACCCCAGGTTCCGGCTGATGCGCTACGACGTGACCGAGTACCTGTACGTGGGCGGCCGAGTGGACGCCGTGCTTCACTTCGCCTCCCCCGCGAGTCCGGTCGACTACCTCGAGCTGCCGATTGAGACGCTCAAGGTCGGCTCGATCGGGACCATCCACGCGTTGGGGCTGGCGCGGGAGAAGGACGCGCGTTTCCTGCTCGCCTCCACTTCCGAGGTCTACGGCGATCCGCTCGTCCACCCGCAGGGGGAGGACTACTGGGGCAACGTGAACCCGGTCGGCCCGCGCGGCGTCTACGACGAGGCGAAGCGTTTCTCCGAGGCGCTGACCGTGGCCTACGGCAAGAACCACGGCGTGGACACGAAGATCGTCCGCATCTTCAACACCTACGGTCCCCGGATGCGCCCGAACGACGGGCGCGCCATTCCCACGTTCATCAGCCAGGCGCTGCGAGGCGAGCCGATCACCGTATCGGGCGACGGCAGCCAGACCCGGTCGGTCTGCTACGTCAGCGATCTCATCGAGGGCATCCTGCGGCTGCTGCGGTCCTCGCACCCCGGCCCCGTGAACATCGGGAACCCCGGCGAACTGTCGGTCCTGGAACTGGCGGAAACGATCCGGAACATGACCGGGTCGCAGTCGCCGATCACCTTCGTCCCGCGTCC
>JASIGD010000142.1 GCA_030045295.1 Streptosporangiaceae bacterium | reverse complement strand
GCCACGGGCCCTCCCGGCGGCCGAAGTGGGCCGCCGTGTCGGCCCGGCCGCCGACACGGACCCGGATCCCGGCCCGGCCGGCGCTCACGTAGTCCAGGGTGGCGATGGCCTTGGACAGGTGGAACGGCTCGGTGTGGGTGGTGATCGCGGTCGGCACGAACCCGATATGCCGGGTGGCGGGGGCGGCCCGGGCCGCGATCAGCACCGCATCCAGGCGCCCCCGGACCCGGTCAGTACGAGAGTCAGGCTGGAAGTGGTCGTCGGACTGCAGCTCCAGCCCGTCCTCAATGGTGATGAAGTCCAGCAGCCCGCGTTCGGCCTGCCGGGCCAGCCCACACCAGTAGCCGGCCGTGAACAACCGCGGCGCTTGCGCGTCAGCCTCCCGCCAGGCGGCTGGATGCCACCCGGCGCCTTCAAGGGCCACCGCCAGATGCAAGAGGGCCGGGTGGGGCACCATGAACTCCGTTTCGGATGGGGGGTCAGCCGGATTCACGCCCGCTTTCGGCTGTCAGTCGAACACCTTGTCCATATCGTGTACGCGTGCCGGATGCCTGCGCAGCAGGTAGGCCAGGTAGACAATGCCGATAGCTGTGCCGAGCCAGGCCACCGCCGCCCTCGCCTTCACTCTGAGCCGTCGATGCTGGCCCGGGAAGCTGCGAGGCTGCCATAGGTGACCTGCTTTCGCGCGGAGCCGGGGCGCCGGCCCCGGATTATTGTGTAGTATATCAACCGATTTACTAGGAAAAACAGCTGGATTGCCCGCGGACGCAATGGCGAGCGTGCGGCGCTGTCCCTGACGCGCTGAACGTCGAGCGGAGCATGCCTGAACACCGCCTGTAAGGCGAGGCCGACCGGTGATCCTACACAGCACACCACCCGGTCAACTGGGACCCGACTGTTGCGCGCGAAAGTCGGCGCTAGCTTTTGTGCTTCCGTCTAAGCCCTTCGTGCGGAGGGCGCGAGCAGGCCCAGGATGCGGCCGCGGTCCACCGCCTCGCGGCGGCTGTGGACGCCGAGCTTGGCGTACAGGCGGCGCCTATGGGTGCTGACAGTGTTCACCGATACGCACAGCTCACCGGCGATCTCATGCGCCGTCAGGTGGGTCGGCAGATAGCGCAGGACGCGGGTCTCGCTGTCGGTGAGCTGCTCATCCAGGCCGCGACTGCGGACCCATGCCGGGTGGCTGCCGGGCAGCGGCGCGGACCTGTTCCCGGCGAGCAGGGTCTGGATCTCGGCGATCAGGGCGGCGTGGGCGGTGCCGTGCCGCGCGTGGTGCTCGAGTAGGCCCGGCGCGGGGTGCAGCAGGAACAACGAGAGCGCACCGTCGGGCTCGGCGAGGTCGAGCGCGCGTTCCAGGGCCCGCCCGGCGGCAGCCCGGTCGCCGAGCGCGTCCCGGGCGATCGCCTCCAGCAGGAAAGCGTGAGCCAGCCCAATCCACGGGAGCAGCGAAGGGCCGCCGTCAAGGACCGGCGCGAGCGCGGCGACCGCCGCGCGCGGATCGTCTTGGGCGAGTCGCAGCACCGCCGTGGCGATGCGCGTCTCTCCGTGATCGCGGTCTTGGCTGCCGAGTTCGTCAAGGGCTTGCTCGGCGCCTTCGGTATCGCCAAGGCGCACCAGGGCGTGCACCAGCAGCGCCCGCGCCCGAGGGACGGCGTAGTGCGGGGAGGCGAGCCGCCGGGCCAGCGGCCCGGCGGCCTGCAACGCGGCCAGCGCGTCGGCGTCCCTTCCGCGCACCAGTTCGAGCAGCCCGCGGATGTAGCGGATGACGTGTCCGGTCGCGGGCTGGGCTTCGGCTATAAGGGTGCGTTCGGCGCGCTGGACCCAGGGCTCGGCCTCGTCCAGTCTTCCCTGCCAGGTCAGCATGGTTCCCAATGCCATGCAGGCGGTGCCGGCGGCCGGGTCGCCGGCCCAGCCGTGTCGTTCGGCCAGCTCGATAGCTTGCCTGCTGCGCTCGGCCGCCCGTGGATACGACCGGAACATCTCTACCGGCGCCAGGTGTGCCAGGCCAGTGAACTCCAGAAACGGCCGCCCTATTCGGCGCGACAGCGCGACGCCCCGCCGCAGGTGCCGCTCTGCCTCCCGGAACCGGCCTGTCCAGACCTCGGTGATGCCAAGGCCGATCAGCGCGAGCGCGCGCAGGTCCTGGCCCAGGGCGGGCTGCGTCGTGTCCAGGGTCTCGGCCAGGACCTCCAGCTGACGGACTTCCTCGGCCACCGTCAGCAGATCGCCGCGCTGACGGACTACCAGCAGCCGAACGATGCCATGCAGTAGCCGCGCCTGGACACTTCGGGCGTCTAGCGTCGAGGCCGTTTCGCGCTCTGCCAGGCCCAGGTACCGCTCGGCCGCCTCCAGCGACCCGTACGCCAGCTCATCCGCCGCAGCTACCGCCGCGAGCCCGGCATCGACCGCGTGGACACCGGGCGGGAACCCGGAGAGCAGCTCGTGGGTGGTGGCAGCCTGCCCATCCAGGTACAGACCGGGCCAGTGATCGGCGAGCAGCCCGGCGGCCAGGGCCCAGTCCCCGGCGGCCTGAGCGTGCCGGATCGCCTCCACCGAGTACCCGTGATCCGCGAGCCACCCTGCGGCGGTCCTGTGCAGCGCGGCGACCTCATCCGACGCGGCACGGCGCAGCTCCAGCTGCAGCAGCCCGGCGAACACCTGGTGGTAGCGGAACCAGGACCGCGACCCGTCGAGCGAGACCACGAACGCGTTCGCTCGCTCCAGGTCCAGCAAGACCCGCTCGCCGCCCTTATCCCCGCTCAGCAGGTCGGCTAGTTCCCCGTTGACCCGGTCCAGTATGGAGGTGCGCAGCAGCAGCCGCCTGACATCTCCGGGCTGCTGGTCCAGCACCTCGGCCATCAGGTATTCGGCTACCGTCCGTTCGCC